>JALXCX010000361.1 GCA_026990725.1 Desulfobulbaceae bacterium | reverse complement strand
CTGGAAGGTGACCATTGTGGATCAGGATAATCTTATCTCCTATGGGGGGTGCGGTATCCCGTATTATGTCTGTGGCGATGTTTCCGATGAAGCTGAACTTCGTTCCACAAGTTTTCATATGGTTCGCGATGAAAATTTTTTTGCCGAGGCCAAGGGCGTAGATGTCCTGACCAGAACCAGGGCACTTGCCATTGATCGAAAAAACAAGCAAGTACGGGTTGAAAATCTTGATTCAGGGGAACAACAAGAGCTTGCCTATGACATGCTCATGCTTACAACCGGTGCCCGTCCGTTTGTGCTGCCCATTGAAGGGGCTGATCTTGACGGTGTGTTTACCGTTACCAACCTGCATAAGGCAATTGAAATAAAAAAACGAATTGCGGCCGGCAAGGTGAGCAAAGCCGTGGTGATTGGAGGCGGGGCTATTGGCGTAGAGATGGCCGAGGCCTTTACTGATCTTTGGGGAGTGGAAACATCTCTTCTTGAATTTATGCCCCAGCTGCTTCCTCGAATAGTTGACTGGCAGTTTGCCGCCATGCTTAAAACGCATCTACAGGAAAAAGATGTTGCTGTCTATACCAGCGAGGGCGCCACAGAAATCATCGGCAATGATGAGGGCAAGGTTGTTGCCGTCAAAACGCCACAACAGACCCTTGAGGCAGATCTGGTTATTATGGCTGCTGGAGTCAGGCCCAGGAGTGAGCTTGCCCTTGAGTCAGGGCTTGCTGTTGCCCCCTGGGGGGGGATCGTTGTCAACAACAGGCTGCAGACCTCAGATCCTGATATTTACGCATCAGGTGACTGTATTGCGACAACAAGTCTTGTTACGGGAAAACAGACGTATGCTCCGCTCGGATCTCTTGCCAATCGGGAAGGTCGGATAGCAGCCGATAACATGGCCGGCATTCCCGTCACATTTGATGGTGTTGTGGGTTCCTTTATTATGAAGGCGTTTGATCGTTGTATCGCAGCCACGGGCATTACGTACGAGGCCGCTGTGGCAGAAGGTTTTGCCGCTGATTATGCCTTAACTGCCCCCTCGGACCGGGCCCATTTTTTTCCAGGAGAGGCCATTGCCATTTTTCAGCTGGTTTTTGATAAACGAAGCAGAAGGGTGCTCGGCATGCAGGGTTTTGGTGTTATGAACGACTCTGTTTCTGCCCGTATTGATACCGCCGCTGTAATGATCAGCAAGGGCGCGACCATTGAAGATTTTATGCTGGCGGAAATGGCGTATGCTCCACCTTTTTCCGCTGCCATTGATTCCATCAATGCAGCTGCCTATGTGGCGGATAATATTTGTGACGGCCGGTTGCGCAAAGTTGGCATGGAGAGTTTTTTTTCCTGGATAGAAGATTTTTCGACAAAGCCGGACTGGGTTGCCCTGGATATTCGTCACGCTCTTGAGGCCCAACCCTTTGTTGAAAAGTTTGGCAGAGATAAATGGGTGTCTGTGCCTTACGCCGAGGTACGACAACGCTATACGGAGATTCCTGCTGATAAAACGTTGATCATTCTCTGTGATGCCGGTACACGTTCTTATGAGGTGCAGGTTTTTCTGGATAACAAGGGGATGAAGAACAGCATGGTACTGAGTGGAGGATTTAACGTGATTCGGCGGATAGGAGTAGACTGGCTTCCGAAATAGTATGTCTTTGCCTGAAGAACTGGTCAAATGAAGGCTTTGACCAGTTCTTCAGGCAAAACTGAGACTTTTCAGTGTATAGTTTCCTGCTGTCGTTTATCGCATCCGGACAAATCTTTTTTTATCACATCTGCCAGAACAGTCAAAGCGCCGGTACAGGGGTGTTCAAACAGGGATGATTGGGTGATAATCTGGTCGACCTGGCCCGATGACCTGGCTTTCCAGATCATAAACAGCATATTTTCCATAACAATTCCCGACATACGCAGTCTGGCAAGGTCAGATGCATACCTGCCCATTTCCGGGCTGCTCTTAGCGACCTGGAGGACCAGATTCTGCAAACGTTCGGGCCGTTCATGCAGAATACTTGATGTCGTTGAAAACCATGTCCACTCTTGTTGTAGCTTTTGTTCCATGTCGCCCTCCTGTTTTTTCATTTTCTTTCACTGTACCAGCCATGACTGACAATTTTCTGACAGAAGGAAGGAAAAAGACAAGAAGAGGAGAAAAAAACAGGAGAAAAGAAATCAGTGGAAAGAGTTGTCCAGCAAATCGAAATGGCGGGCGACCTGGTCAGGATGGTGGGCGTCGGACCCGGCGATAAGAGGGATGTCCAACGAGAGCGCCTGGTTGATTATGGTGTAGGAGGGGTAGGGTGAAGAGCGAATATCAAAACCTGCGGTGTTGATCTCAAGAGCGATATTCAGGCGTTGCATGGTCTGCAGAAGTTTGTTGATCAGCTCCAGATGGTGCGTGGTAAAACAAATTTCTGACAAATGACGCAGGGCCGCATCAAGATGGCATACTTTATCACATGGAATTTCTTTGCAGGCATTGATCAGGCCCTGGAAATAATCGTTCAGCAGCGCTTCGGTCCCGGCCTCCAGAAGGGCGTTGATATTCTCTTTTCTGCTGCTGAGGAGGTTCAGGTGTCTGTCGCCTCTTCTGATAAAATGGTAAGAGAGGCCAATGTGCTCAAAGGGGAAGCTGGCAATCAGTTTTTGTAATTGAGCAGGAGCTTCAGGGTTGTACCCGACTTCAACCCCAAGCCGTATTCTTATTTTGTCGGCATACCGCTGTTGCAGGCGGTGTCCTTCCCGAAAGTATTTCGTAAAGAGTTCTGGTGTAAGCCAGGTTTGATGGCTATAGGCTATACCGCTTTCAAGATGCTCCAGGAAGGTCATGGCGGAGAGACCTTTGTTTATTGCGGAGAGAACGTACTCTTCCATTTCCCCTTTGGCATGGTTGCAATAGCGGGTGTGGATATGGTGATCTCCGGGAATGTCTACTCCAAGAGCTTTGGGCATATTGTAAGGAGCTGGATGTTTAGTAGAACGGCCGGGGAAGAGAAAGAAAAAGAATCAGGCATTGCCCCGTGGAAAGAAATGGACAACCCCGTCGATATCGGAAGTATCACAGACATCACCCATTTCCATTTCAAGATCAAGGAGTTCTTCTACGCCGGTCATTTCTACGGAATAAGAAGGGCCGTCGGGCAGATGATAAACAATCGTGCTGACTTTGGTAAAATCTATTGGATTAGAAAAAATTCTTTTCATATAACCCTTTTTAAGGAATCAGGAGAGTACACGATTCAATCTTTTATGTTTATGGTACCCTTTAAGCTGAATTTGTCCAATGGGAATATAGTTTCTTTTCCGGAAAAAGCAAGGAACTGGTGATTCTTTACCAAATAAACGTATAATTGCTTTTTGAAGGCCTTTTAGTCGGGTAAATGTCCTCTTTGGGTTTGACAGTCGACCAAGAGATGGTAATATATAAAGTTTGGCATCATGCCCGAAAAGAGAGCTGGCAGAGAAGCCGTTTGTTGTTTTTGTCTTTTTGGGCAAAGAAGTTTGGAAAAGGAAAAGGATCATTTTAGGTAACTATTCAGGTATCAGCACAATGCTGGTATAACCTGTGGCCTGTAACTGTTCAGATGTGCTCCATAGCGGAGTCGCGGCTTACCTGCGGTAGCAGGCCAACGAACTATAGCCCGTCTATGTGAGGTGGCCTGATCGCCGCACTATGGAGTGCAGCTGAACAGTTACCATTTTAGTACCTTTTTCTTTCATATAAATCAGTATGGCTGGATCAAATTTTTGGTCACCGCCACAATAAATTATGAAAATGTCTCGTAAAAGCTGAGTTAAACGGGAATTTTTCAGATAAATCAGATACGTTAGAGGCCAATAATGAGTGATAAAAAAAGTGCTGATGTTGATAGTGATTTTTTGAAGTCTACAGATAAGAATCCGTCCAATATCATGCCGGAAAAATTAACATTTGATTCTCCCCTCCAGTTTGAGTGTCATCCCGGTGTCAGCTGTTTTACCGCCTGTTGCCATAATATTAAAATAGTCCTGACCC
>JALXCX010000360.1 GCA_026990725.1 Desulfobulbaceae bacterium | reverse complement strand
TGGGCATGCTTGATCCGGAGTTTGAAGAAAAAGTCATTGGCACTGCTGAAGTGCGCGAAACTTTCTCTGTTCCCAAAATCGGAACCATTGCCGGCTGTTTTGTTATTGACGGCAAGATAGAGCGGAATGCTCAGGTTCGGGTCTTGAGAGAATCCGTGGTTATTTATACTGGTGAAATTGAGTCACTCAGACGTTTTAAAGATGATGTCAAAGAAGTGGCCAGCGGGTATGAATGTGGTATCGGTGTTTTGAACTACAATGATATAAAAATTGGCGATACACTTGAAGCCTTTGTTATGGATGAAGTTGAGGCAAGCTTGTAGCAGGGCGGGGTGATGGTTTATGGATTTTGATTTTACCCTGCCCGGGCTTGGGCGCCCCAAGAGCACCAGGCCGGAAAGAGTTGCTGAGGCTATTCAGCATGAATTATCGTTGCTGCTTTTGCAAAAAGTGCGAGATGAAAGGCTATCCCAGGTAACAATTTCCAGTGTGCAGATGTCACCGGATTTGAAGCAGGCCAAGGTCTATTTTCTTGTACCTAAAGGAGTGAGCTCGGCCAGGGCCAAAAAGGGAATGGAACGCGCGCGCGGGTTTTTTCGTTCAAGCATTGCCCGAGCCATGAACCTTCGTTACACCCCTGATCTGGTGTTTTTTTATGACCACCAAAATGAAGAAATTGAACGGCTGGACGAAATCTTTGCCGAGATAAACCGGGAAAAGAAGGCTGAAGATTCGCATGATTGATCAGCTCGTCAAAGGCATCAGGGCCAAAGAAAACATTGTTCTGGCAACGCATGTCCGACCTGATGGCGATGCCTTAGGCTCCCTTCTTGGACTGGCAACCATTTTAGAGGGGCTGGGCAAACGGGTGGTTCGTTATCTGGAGGAACCTGCTCCGGGGCTTTATGATTTTCTGCCCCATCTGGATCTGGTCGAGACTGATCTTGGCCGGGTTCTGCGTTTTGCAGAAGACTGCGTTGATGATATCATCTGTATTACTCTGGATTGTGGTGATTTCTCAAGATTGGGCAGGAGTGGACCTGAGCTCAAGAGAATACATCCGTTTTGGGTTATTGATCATCACCAGGGAAATACCGGTTGTGGGGATTTGAACTGGATTGAACCACAGCGATCATCAACCGGCGAGATGGTTTATGATCTGGCGGTAGGCCTGGGCGGAGATATTTCAAAGGAGGCTGCAGATTGCCTCTATACGGCAATCGTGACGGACACAGGTTCATTTTGCTATGATTCCACGACAGAGCATACATTTGCTGTTGCCGGAAATCTTGTTGCCTGTGGTGCCAAACCCGCTGTCATCTCACAAGGCCTGCACGATTGCTCCACATTTGGGCGGCTGCAGCTTATGCAGCAGGTTTTGGGTACGTTGAAGTCGTTTTGCAAGAACCAGATCGGGGTTATCCGAGTTACGCAGGAAATGCTGGAGAGTACGGGGACAACCCTAGAGGATTGTGAGGGCTTGATAAATCTGCCCCGGTCAGTGAAAAAAGTTCGGGTTGCTGCTTTTTTAAAGGAAATTAGCGGTGATTCTCCCGGTGTTTCCGTGAGCCTGCGGGCCAAAGGCGACTGTGATGTCGCAAAGGTTGCTGCAAAATTCAACGGCGGCGGACACCGTAATGCGGCGGGATTTAAGATGAGTGGTACCAGTCTTAATCAGGTTCATGACACGTTGCTGCCTGTGCTGGAACAGGCGCTTTCCGCATAGCATATGGCAAAGCGTACGCCCGTTGAGGTGGATGGCCAGGAATTTTCTGCAGGAGTTTTTGTTGTCGATAAGCCGGTCGGGTTGACATCATTTGCCGTGGTTAAAAAAATACGCTGGCTGCTGGGCATAAAAAAAGTCGGGCATGCGGGAACCCTTGATCCCTTTGCAAGCGGAGTCTTGGTGGTTTGCGCAGGACGACCTGCCACCCGCCACATTGATGATTTTATGACCGGCAGGAAAACCTATCAAGCATTACTGCAGCTTGGGGTGGAAACAGAAACGCTCGATCCGGAAGGTGCTGTTGTGGCCAGGCATCCTGTGCCGGAGTTGAACGACGAGGATATTTATACTGCAACCCGTGAGTTTGTCGGACCGCAGATGCAGGCACCACCAGCATATTCAGCTGCAAAGTATAAGGGAAAACCTCTGTATCATTATGCCCGGCAAGGGATAATGATAACAAAGGAGAAAAAACCCATTGTCATTTATGATGTAAAGATTAATGGATATGATCCTGTCAGAACGCAACTGGATATAACGGTTTCCTGCGGTCGGGGAACATATATCCGGGTTCTGGCCGCAGATATTGGCAGCCGTCTTGGATGTGGGGCTCATCTGGTGGGATTGCGACGGACATGCAGCGGTCGGTTTACTGTTGATGAGGCAATTTCCGGTGATACTCTTTTTACAGAAGAAGAACCACTTGAATCATTGCTGGCCGGTATGATTCCAGTTGAGCAGGCGCTTGAGAAGTGTTAGTTTAAAAGTAAACAGGGGCTTGCCCCGAAGGTTGTTGGCTAGACAACGCGAAATAATCAGCTGCGGCATGTATCAGAAAGGTTGCAGTTGTTTGTAATTGTTCCCCGTATCATCCCTCTGGTGCGGAAATCGGAACAATTTGTATCCAGACTCCGGCGAGGCTGAGGGCTGTAAAGGCTTTGCCGGCAGCAGAAGGACAACATTATTTGGAGGTGCTAAAATGGCACAGAGTACAGCAGCAAAAAAAGAGATTATTGCAAAATTTGCAACCCATGAAGGAGATACCGGTTCTCCCGAGGTTCAGGTGGCGTTGCTTTCAGACAGAATCAACTACCTGACCGACCATTTTAAAGAACACGCCAAGGATCATCATTCACGGCGCGGATTGTTGAAATTGGTTGGACAGCGTCGTAGCCTGTTGAAATATTTGAGAAACAAGGATGTTGCCCGGTACCGTACGCTTATTCAGGAACTTGGCTTACGTAAATAAGAAAATGTTTGTATTGCTCCGGCAGTCTGTTTTTTACAGTCTGCCGGATTTTAATTTTCGGCACCTGCCGGAGATAAAGTCTGGTTTTGCGCAGATGACTGGGTCGGGATGGAGGACAATGGGGTCTCATCCGGACAGCCGATTCCTTATCGGCAGCGTTTAGTTTGAAGGTCAGCAAGGCGGAAAGGAAAAGACATAACAGCAAAACCCTGATTGGCAGGGTGAGAAAATTGATGCTTTTGGAAAAGCAGAAGCAGCTGAACGCAAAGGAGTTTGCATGTTAAAAAGAATTGAAGCCGAGATCGGTGGTCAGACAATGACCTTTGAGACCGGTAAACTGGCAAAACAGACCAGTGGTTCCGTGGTGGTTTCCTGCGGGGATACCATGGTCCTTGTTACTGCTGTTGCAGAAAAGAAAGAAAAAAATATGGGGTTTCTCCCACTGACGATAGAGTACCAGGAGCGTATGTATGCGGCAGGGCGAATTCCGGGCAGTTATTTCCGCCGGGAAATCGGTCGTCCTTCGGAAAAAGAGGTGCTCACCTGCAGGTTAATTGATCGTCCTCTTCGTCCTCTGTTTCCCAAAGGGTATATGTGTGAAACGCAGGTAATTATTACCGTGTTTTCTGCAGACCAGGAGATTGATCCTGATATTCTGGCAATGAACGGCGCTTCCACAGCACTGGCTATTTCAGATATTCCCTGGAACGGGCCGATTGCCGCAGCCCGTGTTGCTTATATTGATGGTGAGTACGTCCTCAATCCGACTCGAACCCAGCTGGAAAAGTCAGCGATGAATCTAGTCGTTGCTGGAACTGCATCAGCTGTTGTCATGGTTGAAGGGCGGACAGGCGAGTTAAGTGAAGAGGAAGTGCTGGAAGCCATATTTTTTGCCCATGCGGGGATTCAGCCTCTGATTGAGATGCAGAATTCTTTACGGGAAGAGATAGGAAAGCCCAAACGTGAGGTTGTTCCTCCTGCAATTAATGAGACTCTCAAAGCCGCAGTCGAAAAGATTGCTGCAGCCGGCATGGATGAACTCGTTCA
>JALXCX010000359.1 GCA_026990725.1 Desulfobulbaceae bacterium | reverse complement strand
GTTAAAAAAATGAATGCCATTGCCGCAGAAGGCCTTGAGCTTTTTGATGAGCGGTACAGTGTGGATGATAACGAAGAGAATCCCCAGGGACTTATTGTCCGTAGTTCACCGGTTACCGTTGACGGGTTTCCCGAGTTGCTGGCCATTGCCAGGGCCGGGTCGGGCGTCAATAATATTCCAGTGGAGGAATGTTCGGACAAGGGTATTTGCGTCTTTAATGCGCCGGGGGCCAATGCCAATGCCGTGGTTGAGCTGGTTTACACCATGCTGGGAATCTGGGTCAGGAATGTAGACAAGGGCGTTGCCTTTTGCTCAGGTCTTCGGAATATGGCTGGCGAGGAACTCAATGCCGAGGTGGAAGCACGAAAGAAAATGTTCAAAGGCTTTGAAATGTCAGGAAAAACCCTGGGCGTTATCGGCCTTGGCCAGATTGGTGTGCGGGTGGCCAATATGGGTATTCATCACGGTATGAAGGTGGTCGGCTTTGATCCTTTTCCGGTAATGGATAATATTCACGGATTGCTGCCGGACGTGAAACTGGCCAAATCCCGTCGTGAGGCACTTGCCCAGGCTGATTTTGTTTCCGTGCATGTGCCGCTTAATAAAAATACCACTGGCCTTGTCGGTACGGAATTCATCGACATGATGAAAGACGGCGCCCTGCTCTTTAACTATGCCCGTGGCCCGGTTGTTGATGAGGATGCTGTTCTTGCTGCCGTTGCATCCGGCAAAATAAGTGGTCATATTTCAGACTTTCCTTCGGAAAAGCTTATTGATAACGAAAAAATCCTGTTAACTCCCCATCTTGGCGCATCAACCTCGGAATCTGAAGAAAATTGTGCCAGCATGGCTGTCAAAGAGCTGAAAAGCTATCTCGAATATGGTAATATCACCCATAGTGTGAATTTTCCCAATGTGGAAAACATCCCGACCGTGGATGTGCATTCGCGGCTGATCATGATAAACCATGACAAGCCGGGTATGATCGGGCTGGTGACCAATATTCTGGGGAAATATGATATCAACATTATGAGTTACACCAACGAGAGTAACGGCTCAATCGGTTATAATATCATTGATTGTACCGGCCCGGTGTCGCAGGAAGTACAGAAAGAGATTGAAGCCAGTGAAGGGGTGATTCGGACACGGGTTCTTGCCTTTCAATAACTGTTTTCAGTCGATGAAAATATCAGGGGGTGTGCGCGATGTACGCCCCCTTTTTTTAAGGAGTAGAGATGGGCAAGACAGTTGCAGAAAAAATTTTGGCGGCTCACCTGGTGGAGGGAGAGCTTGAAAAGGGCGAAGAGATTGCCCTTCGTATAGATCAGACCCTGACCCAGGATGCCACCGGAACCATGGCATATCTTGAGTTTGAAGCCATCGGCATACCTCGGGTGAAAACCGAGTTGTCTGTGAGCTATGTTGATCATAACCTGGTGCAGTCGGATTTTAAAAATGCTGATGACCATGTTTTTCTGCAGGGGGTGGCCCACAAGTTCGGCCTCCATTTTTCCCCTCCGGGCAACGGCATCTGTCATCAGGTGCATCTGGAACGTTTTGGAGTTCCCGGGAAAACTCTGCTCGGCTCCGATTCCCATACACCCACCTGCGGCGGCCTGGGCATGATTGCCATGGGTGCAGGTGGTCTTGATGTGGCCATGGCCATGGCCGGAAAACCTTTTTATCTCGTTATGCCCAAGATTTACGGCATAAAACTGACCGGAAAGCTGCGCCCCTGGGTTGCTGCCCGGGACGTGCTGCTTGAAGTGCTCCGTCAGCTCACTGTTAAGGGCGGAGTTGGCTATATTATGGAATATTTTGGCCCTGGAGTTGCCGAGCTGAGCTTGACAGACCGGGCAACCATAACAAACTTTGGCGCAGAACTTGGCGCGACCACATCTGTTTTTCCCTCTGATGAAAAGACCCGCATGTATATGGCTGCCCAGGGGCGCGAAGAACAGTGGCAGGAGCTGGTTGCCGATGCGGATGCCGAGTACGACAAGGTGCTGGAAATTGATATGTCCACCTTGGAGCCGATGATTGCCTGTCCATCATCACCGGATAATGTGGTCAAGGTGAGTGAGGTGGCAGGCAAGCCGGTGGCTCAGGTCCTGGTGGGATCGTGTACAAACTCCTCCCTGCGTGATCTGACAGCGGTTTCAAAAATAATGGAAGGCCGGGAAGTCGCCCGGGAGGTGAGTTTTGAAGTGAATCCGGGCAGCCGTCAGGCTTTGGAAAACCTTGTCGATCAAGGGGGCGTTCTGCCGCTCTTGCAGGCCGGAGCAAGAATACATCAGTCCGGCTGTCTGGGTTGTATCGGCATGGGGCAGGCACCGCCCACCAGTATGATTTCGCTGCGGACCTTTTCTCGGAATTTTCCGGGACGCTCCGGGAATCAGGGGGATAAAGTGTATTTATGCAGCCCCGAAGTTGCTGCTGCTTCTGCTGTTACGGGCGTTATCACCGATCCCAGAGACCTGGGCGACTATCCTGCATTCACCCTGCCGGAAAAATACCTGCCCGGTGATGAGCGTATAGAGCCGCCATTGCCCGAAGGGACAGAGGTGGAGATCATCCGTGGCCCTAATATTGCGCCGTTTCCAGAGTTTGACCCCATGCCGGAGACCTGGAAAGGCAAGGTCATGCTCAAGCTGGCAGACAACATCACCACGGATCATATCATGCCTGCCGGAGCAAAGATTTTGCCGCTTCGCAGTAATATTCCTGCCATCAGTGAGTATGTTTTTTCTCAAGTCAGCGAGTGCTTTGCCTGTGACATGAAAGAGGCCATGTCAGCCGGTCATTTCGGAGCGGTTGTTGGCGGTGATAACTATGGCCAGGGATCAAGCCGTGAACACGCAGCTCTGGCTCCAAGATATTTAGGGGTGCAGGTGAAACTGGTAAAAAGTTTTGCCCGGATTCATAAGGCCAATCTCATTAATTTTGGTATCTTGCCGCTTACCTTTGTTGATCCTGCTGATTACGATAAGGTTGGGCAGGGCGCTGATATGGTAATTCCCGGTATCAGGGCAGCTCTTGCAGATGGCGCAGAGCGTATTGAGGTGCAGGTCAACGGTGTTCCCGTGCAGGCTGTTATTGATCTTTCAAGTCGGCACCGTGAAATTCTTATTGCCGGTGGTCTGCTGAACTGGGCAAGGGCGTAATATACAGTAATTGATATTTTTTCTCAAAAGTTGAACAACCAGTATAGTCGTCTGATTTTTCGTTGTTTTTTAGATCGTTGTGGTACTTGTGTTGCCAGGGAGAGTAAAGAAAATTGAACTTTTCTTTTCTTCGGTGACGTGCTCAGCTGCTATTAAACTGTTGTAATGGTAGGATAATTTTATTTTTTCAAGGAATTGTCTATTCTGGCACGTGTTGTGCAACAATAAAGGTATTCTTCATCTCTTCTCTCCTTTATCCAGTTCAACCGCTGTTGGTTGAACTGGATTTTTTATTTTTTGGATATGCGATTACGATCCTCTCGTGTGGCCCTTGCTGCCTGTACGGAATACGATCCAGTGCTGCTTGCGGATCGTCTTGACCTGGTACTGGGCGCAGTGGGTACATTGCCAAGTATGCATTCCTGCCATGTCTTGCTCAAGCCCAATCTCATCGCAACAAGATATGGCCCCCTTCCCTGCACCGAATCAGCCTTTATGCTGGCGGTAGCCCGCTGGTTTGTAGACCATGGCGCACGGGTTGCCATTGGAGACTCTCCTGCATTTGGTACAGCTGAGGCGGCTTTGCGTACGTTGGGGGTTGCCCGGGGACTTGCTTCCCTGGGAGTTCGTATAGACAATTTTTCAGAAGTCAGGAATGTTCGACTCGCCTGTGGCGCCAAGGCTGGAGTGGCTGCGGCAGCAATGGACTGTGACCTGCTGGTGAATCTCCCCAGGGTCAAAGCACATGCTCAGACGCGGGTAACTCTGGCTGTTAAAAATTGTTTCGGCTGTCTGGCCGGCTTGCGAAAACCATGGTGGCATATGGCTTATGGCGGGGCCGGGACCGGGTTTTGTGATCGTC
>JALXCX010000358.1 GCA_026990725.1 Desulfobulbaceae bacterium | reverse complement strand
TCTAAGTTTTTCTGGAGCAAATTTGGCAAGCGTTTAGGCTCTCCATGGGGTATTGGCAGAAATAGCCCTGATTATATTTTACCCAGGTAGACACATCTTCCTCCGAAATTACATGGCATTATATATTCAGGAAACTTGACAATGAAGTGCCGATTGTCAATCCTGACACAGCTCTTGCTCTTTTTGGTATATGTTTCTTTATACCGTATCACATTGCCTATAGATCAAGGACAGAATGATGTCTTTGCTTTTCTGGCTGTAGGGCATTATGTTCTTAACCGTTTGGTAAGAGATCAGGATTGGAGTGAGTTGGATAGGGTAGGCAGAGAATCATTTTCAATAACACATTAGCGAGTGCAGGGCTTCTGCCGAAAAGGGCAGAGTAGACAGTGGATACGAGGCATTTATGACTGAAGACGTAATTTTTACCTTTCTCGGCCAGCTCGGACTGCCAGATAAATTAATTCCCTTGGCTGCCTACAGTTCTGTGTTTCTGCTGGTGCTGCTGCTGGCAATTCCGGCAACTTGGATTGTTCGTCGCAGTTTGCTCCGTTTTATCCACCATGTGGTTCGCGGCAACCGTATTCCCTGGGACGACGCACTGGTTGACAATCATTTTTTCCAGCGTTTGTCATGGATCATGCCGGTTCTCATTTTTTACATTAGCCAGGATTTGCTTCTGCCGCCCGACTCTCTGGCAGCAATCATCCTGCGCCGTCTGATTACCTGTGGCTTTGTTCTTGTGGGAATCGGCACGATTGTCGCCCTGCTTAACACCGCCAATGAAATCTATAAGAATCTGCACAGAAAAAGTGGTAAGACCATCCGTGGTTATGTTGATGCGGCCAGAATCGTGGTTTATGTGCTGGGCATTATATTCCTGATCGCTATTCTCACCAACCGTTCTCCCTGGGGCCTACTCTCTGTCATGGGGGGACTGACCGCAGTAACCATGCTGGTTTTCCGGGATTCTATTCTCGGGTTCATCGCCTCCATTCAACTGACCGGCACGGATATGATCCGGGTGGGGGACTGGATCGAGATGCCCGGTTATGACGCAGACGGTGAAGTTCTCGAGATCTCCATTCACTCGGTACGGGTGCGCAACTGGGATAAGACCATCACCACCATCCCTACCTACGGGTTGATCTCAAAATCATTTAGAAACTGGCGAGGCATGTCGGAATCCGGCGGCCGACGCATCAAACGATCCTTGAACCTGGATATGACCTCTATTCGATTTTTGACGGATCAGGAACTGGACAAGCTGGCAAAAATCCAGCTTATCACCGACTATATCCGCCGCAAACAACGGGAAATTACGACATTTAATAAAGAGCATGCTGTAAACCCGTCAATGACCATCAACGGACGCTGCCAGACCAACGCAGGTATCTTCCGGGCCTATGTCATTGCCTACCTGCGACAGAACCCGAAGCTGCATAAGGACATGACCTTCCTGGTCAGACAGCTCAAGCCCGGTCCAGATGGATTGCCTCTTCAGATCTACGTTTTCAGCAGAGATCAGGACTGGGCCAACTACGAGGCCATTCAGGCCGACATTTTCGACCACCTGATTGCGGTTCTGCCTCAGTTTGAGCTGCGTATATTTCAGCAGCCTTCAGGCTATGACTTCAGGAAGCTAATACAATAAAATACGTAAGATCCGGCTAAGGGCTGTAATATCAATTTGATGGTTTTGTGGACAGTGTATGTGTCTTTTTTCGTTGGCAGAGATAATTCGTCCCGGCACGATACAGAATGTGAAAAATAATCCGATACATGGCCAATTATCAAGCCGAACCCTGTTTTCTTTTTATCTTGTCATCGATACTTTGTTGAATAATTGGGTTATAAATAAATTTGTCTACTTTTCACGGTCTCCTTCTCCTCCCCGCAGTTACCATTAGGAGCTGCCTCGTAATGGAAACAATATTCTTCAATTTTTTTATTTGTTTATAGTGATACCCTGTACAGAGAGTGAGTACATTTTTATCAACAACTATCTTAATATAAAAAAGAATGGAAAAACATGACAATACCTGTTAGGTTCTCTCCATTTTTCACTAACCAGCATGGCCGAACCAGATTAGCCAGCCTCAATGAGCAATAATCGCCAGCTCTCCGGTACAACCAGTTAGTGTCCGTCCAGAATGAGATTTTTTCTTCTATGAGGAGCAGGAAAAATTTCACATAGGAGCTTGTCCGAGAAGAGGCATCTCAGAGTCTGGGCTTACCTGTCTAAAATCGAAGAATTTTCGAAAAATAAGCACAGCTATCTGTACGATATTGCATGCATTATTTTTTAACTCTTCTGAAGAGTTGGGGCAAAAGGTATGTCTTGGACATGCTTGTAGCCGTGACTTCACATATTAAAAGATAGCAACGAAGTTGCTATCAGGGAGTAGTAATGAGTTTCAAACAATTTGGATTCAAATCGCAGGTCACAACAAATATCAAAAACTGTGGTTACGAACACCCGACCCCTATCCAGGAACAGGCAATTCCTCAAGTGATGGCCGGAAAAGATCTTTTGGGTCTTGCACAAACAGGCACAGGAAAAACCGCTGCCTTTGCCCTGCCCATCATCGAAAAACTGGCAGGTACGGCTCGTGGCAACATTGGTGTGCTGGTTGTGGCTCCAACCAGAGAGCTTGCAGAACAGATCAATGAGAGTTTTCGGGAACTGGCAGAAGGCACTGGTCTTCGAACAGTTGTCGTCTATGGCGGGGTTGGTAAAAAGCCTCAACTCGATGCATTTAAACGTGGAGTTGACATCGTCATTGCCTGCCCGGGCCGTCTTCTTGACCATCTGAATAATCATGGCCTGAAGCTGGACAAAGTAAAAACGCTTGTGCTTGACGAAGCTGATCAGATGTTTGATATGGGGTTCTTTCCTGATATTCGCCGCATTCTTAAACATCTGCCCAAAAAACGACAGACGCTCCTTTTTTCTGCAACCATGCCGGCAGATATCAGGAAACTTGCAGATGAAACACTTACAAATCCAGAAGAAGTCCGTATCAAACTTGAACAACCACTGGATTTGATCAGCCAGGTTCTCTACCCAGTGTCGAAGCGGCAAAAATCAGCTCTTCTCCTGCATATTCTCAAAGAAAAACCGGCAGACGGGTCAACCCTGGTCTTTACCCGCACTAAGTATGGAGCAAAAAACCTGGCAAAGAAACTCGTTAAAGCCGGGTTTTCTGCATCGGCTCTGCAGGGAAACATGTCACAAAATCAGCGTCAAAAAGCTCTTAGCGGGTTTCGGGATGGTACTTTTTCCATTTTGGTGGCAACTGACATTGCAGCCCGTGGAATTGATGTTTCACTTGTGGCACAGGTGATCAACTTTGACCTGCCATCAACTGCTGAAGCCTATACTCATCGGATTGGTCGCACAGGGCGGGCCAGACGCAGTGGTCGCGCAGTAAGCTTTATCTGCTTTGATGATAAAGCCATGATAAAAGCCATTGAAAAACTTCAGGGGAAATCAATTGAAAGAGTTTCTGTGGAAGGATTTGCGATGGCAGAAAAAACGGAAGAGACTAAAAAACAGCAACATCGCCCTGCCAACAGACGATACAGCAAAAATAACAAAACAGGCAAACGACCCCAGCCGGGTCAACAAAAAAAAGGCTCAGGCAACAAAAACAAAACGAAAAAGAAATCTGACACAGGCAAAGCCAGGACAGTCATTGGACTTGGCCAAAAATGAACAGTTACAGGCCACAGGTTATGCTACTATTGTGTTGATACCTTCTAAGTAACAAGGCTCATGCTTGGCAAGGAACCAACTGAAACCCGATTGTTTTTGCTAGTTTCTTCAAATTCTTTACAGTTCGTGCTTGATGAGCTTTTTCTTGATCAGTGATGCTCCTCCCGCATAGCGGGAGGCCTCAGGAAGCCCCCTAGCCTGCATTTCTCATTAAAAGAATGAAAAAAGGCCACAAATCTGCTACAACTTGTTGGTATTACGACAATAAGAAGAAAGCAGAGAGGTGACCTTATGAAGACAGAGTGTACAAAACAATACA
>JALXCX010000357.1 GCA_026990725.1 Desulfobulbaceae bacterium | reverse complement strand
TGACATCGTCATCATTGACAGGGAAACAGAAGCAGGAGGCATCCCCCGCCATTGCGGTCATCCGCCATTTGGCTTGCTGGAACACAAAAAGATCATGACAGGTCCTGCATACGCCCGTTACAATATCAAAAAAGCCAAGGCAGCAGGCCTGTTTCTTTCGCTGAAAACAACGGTTACCCGGCTGGAAAAAGGGGGCAGTATTTCGTTCATAACGCCAGACGGTGCCGGCCAACTCCGGGCAAAACGGGTTTTGCTGGCCACCGGCACCAGAGAGACACCGCGTTCAGCCCGTTTTGTCTCTGGAGATCGGGCCCTGGGCATCTGTAACACCGGTGCCCTGCAGTCTATGATCTACTTAAAAAACCTGCGCCCCTTCCAAAGCCCCCTGGTTGTGGGCAGTGAAGTTGTCAGCCTGTCGGCCCTGTGGACCTGTAAAAAAGCAGGTATTACGCCAGTGGCCATACTGGAGGAAAACAAAAAGACAACGGTTAACTGGCCCCTCAACCTGGCACCCCGTTATTTTGGAGTACCACTGTTTTTACAAACAAAGATTGTGGCCATCCACGGCAATGGCCGGGTTGAAGCCGTGCAGACGGTTGACGCCTCAGGCCGGATTCGGGAACATATTTGTGACGGTGTTTTATTCACCGGTTGTTTTACACCGGAGTCATCCCTTGCCCGGCTGAGCCACCTGGCCATGGCCCCGGGCACAGGTGCACCACTGGTGGACAATACCGGGCGCTGTTCTGATCCTGTTTATTATGCGGCAGGAAATGTCATTTTTTCGCCAGTCAAAGTAGCGGGCAGATGCTGGCAAAATGGCTGCAACGTGGGCCGGGCCATCTGTCGGGATCTGAGAAAATAATAACGTTTATTCTGCCTTGCTTTTTTCCTGCCGGGCCTGTTCCTCCTTAAAGCGGACAAGTCCGGCCAGCATGGCGCACACCGGTGTGGCTATACCAAGCCGCTGCCCCTGCCGTGCCACGTAGCCGGCCAACCCTTCCACCTCTGTCTGTTTTCCGTTTTCCAGGTCCTGCAGCATGGAGGGCCGGTGGTTATAGGTTGCAGGCAGTAACTGTTCGTAAAAGACTTCTCTATACCTGTCTGCGTTCTCCCAGGGTGTTGTCCCGTCCAGGCCATGGATAACGGCAAACGCCTCGTCGATAACCCGGTCCATGATCGGTCGGGTATGGGTGCTGTCACCAAGGGCCCCGTAATGGACGCCCAACACAGCGCCCAACGGGTTCAGGGCGCAGTTGTAGAGCAGCTTGGCAAACAAATCCTGGTAAATATCCTCCACTGCCCTGCAGGGCAGTCCTGCCTTGTGAATAACCTCGGCCAGATCTTTGACAAAAACAGGCAGGTTACCTGCGACGCTGGAGCCAATATGTACGTCATCAGCACTGACGGTTATTCGCACCAAACCTGGTTTTTCTATCTCAAATCCGGTAATAACCCGGGCACCACAGGCCCGCTCATTGCCAAAGGCCTCCATAACCTGTTCAACGTTGCCACAGCCATTCTGGACAGACACCACGGGTTTGTCAAAACCATGCAGTGTGGTCAGGGCCTCAATGGCGGTGCCGGTGTCATAGGATTTGGTGGTAATAAAGGCGACATCATACCGTGGGCCCCTTGCCGGATCGACATTCTCAAGAAGATGGAGTTTACCAGGTGCTGCCAGATAGTCGCCAAAAATGCCGGTTACCCGCAATCCGTTTGCCGCAATAGGTTCAATGAACCGACGGCGAATCACCAGGTCAACCTGGTGGCCGTCTGCGGCAAGCATACACCCCAGAGCCTGCCCCAGGGCACCGGCTCCGAATATGATACATTTCATGTCATGTGCCTCTGCTAAAAATTTCCAGTAGTTATTGTAACAGGTTGGGCAGCCACAGCACCAGATCAGGGAAAACAATAAAAATAACAAGGCCAACTGTTTCAACGAGGGCAAAGGGGAGAGAGCCGCGAATGACATCCATCAACGAGACAGAAGGAGGCGAGACGCCCTTGATAACAAACAGGTTCAGGCCGACCGGCGGGGTTTCCGTGCCAATTTCACAGGCAATGGCCATGACTATGCCGAACCAGAGGCTGGAATATCCCATCTGCAAAATAATGGGCAGAAAAATAGGGGTGCTGATAAGAATAACCGACACCACATCCATGAACATGCCCATGAGATACAACACAGTGAAAATACAGAACAACACGGCCCCGTTGGCCAGGTGAAGCGAGAGGACGAAAGAGGCCAGTTCCTGGGGCACCTGCAGGCGGGTCAAAACGTAGCCAAAGAGCAGGGCTGAGGCAAAGATCAGCATGATCATGGTGGATGTGCTGACCGTGGTTCGTAAAATAATATGCAGGACTTTCCAGCTTAAACGCCCTTTGAGCAGCGCAATGACTAACGCTCCCACGCAACCCACAGCAGCGGCCTCGGTGGGGGTGGCGATTCCTTTATAGATAGATCCCAGAACAAGCAGGATAAGTACCATCACTGGCCAGATATGGAACAGCGATTCAAAACGCATTTTCCAGGTTACTTCTTCCGGGTTGGCCGGTGCCGCTGTTGGTGAAAAAATACCGATCAGAAAAATATACCCCATCATCATGCCGGCCAGCACCACGCCAGGCAGGATACCGGCAATAAAAAGACGCCCCACAGATTCATCCCCGACCACGCCGTACAGAATCAGGGCCACACTGGGCGGAATCAACAAAGCCAGTCCCCCGGATGCGGCCACGCAACCCGTGGCAAGCGATTTGTTATAGCCACGGTCAATCATCTCGGGAATGGCAAAACTGCCAATGGTTGCGGCACCGGCAACACTCACCCCGCAGAGGGCGCTGAAAATCGCGCAGGCGGCGACGCTGGCCATGCCCATGGAGCCGGGCAGTTTGTTGAGCCATCGGTTGGTGGCCGTAAAAATACTGCTGCCTATGCCTGAGTGAAAAATAATTTCACCCATCAGAATAAACAGCGGTACCGCCACCAGCGGAAAAACGGCCAGGCGGTCGTAAATCACACCCGGTACCGCCCCAAGCCCTCTGGGGCCCTGGATGAGCAGAATGCCGACAACGCTGGAACTGCCAAGGGCCCCAAAAACAGGCATGCCCAGAAATAACAGCCCCAGAAATCCGCCAATGATAATAAAGGTAATAGTGACTGAATCCATATCGACTGCTCAGGAGCTTTTACTTTTATCGGCCAGAAACCTGACAAAATGCTGTTGGATATGTACCACCAGCTGCAGGGCCAGCAACAGAGATCCCAGCGGAATGATAAGATAGGGCAGGAACATGGGAGTATTGAGAAGAGAACTTGAGTGATAACCGCCATGCCAGGCAATCCAGGAGGCTTTTGTACCCTGCCAGATCAGAACGGAGCAAAATAGCAGGACAATAAACGAGGTGAGGCACGTCAGCAGGTGTTGCAGCCTCATGGGCAGGAGATTCACAAGGGACGGCATTCGGACGTGTTTATCTTCCTGCAGGACCCAGCCTGCAGCAATAAAGGCCAGGAAGATGAGCAGATATTCGCTTAACTCAACAGAATAGAGGCTGGGCTTATCAAAAATGTAGCGGGCCACGACTTCATGGAAGACAAGCACCAGCAGAAGAACAAGGCAGCCCTGTGAAACAACGGCACCTATCCTGTTGATTCTTTCAACCCCACTGACCCACAAACGCCAAATTGTTCGCATAAGAACTCTCAACAATATACTCCGGGCCGAAAGGCAATCGTTCCGGCCCGGAACATGACGGCATCAATGATGCTGGCTGATAAAATCGATATATTTCTTCCCGTCTGTTACCTTGGACAACCACCATTGTCTGACCGGCACCATGGCCTTGGTAAAGGCTGCCAGCTCGTCTCCTGTGGCCTGATGCACTCTAACACCCTTGGCCTTGTACTGTTTGATGGCATCTTTCATAAAGGCCTCAAGCATGGCCAACTGGGTTTGATCCCGCTGTTTACCTGCTTTTCGCATAATATCCTGAATATCTTTGGGCAGGCTGTCCCATTTTTCCTTGTTAATGGCCAGCATACAGGTGAAATAGGCCATATTGGTGACCGAT
>JALXCX010000356.1 GCA_026990725.1 Desulfobulbaceae bacterium | reverse complement strand
GTCACGCCCTGCTGTCTCGTCTGGATAGTTACCAGGGTCAACTCTTACTTTATAATCAACAGCTGGCAAGTGCTGCCCATCCAATTGATTCGCTCCTGCTTCGACTGGATCACTTAAGCGGAAATCTACAACACGCCATTGATACAATCATTTCTTCGGCCAGCTCACGACTTGATGACGAGCAAAACCGATTACAAAACAATGACCCTTCCCGCTCACTGATCTTTTTCCATGGTCATCTTCATGAATTAGATAATAAACTCAATGCTGCCGTGCGCAGACTTCTCAAGGAAAAGACGCAGAACTTTAAAAAAACATGTGCCCTGCTCGATGCTGTCAGCCCGCTTGCGACGCTGGCACGGGGTTACGCTATTGCCAGGAAAAAGAACAAAAAAAAATCTGTTCTCAGTAATACAAACCAAGTGAGGAAGGGTGATACGATAGAGGTAATTCTTTCTGAAGGGAACTTAGAGTGTGAAATTTTGGCGACTCAAACGAACACGCACACAGACAAATGAAAAAAGAAACGCAAAGAGGGGTACTCCAAAAGACCTAGTTTCAAAGTGCCCCTCTCTGCTACAACCAGCCCGACAGAAATCTGCTATCCCACGGCTTTGACGGCCTCAGCAATTGCCTGACAGACATGGTCCACATTCTGCGTGGTCAACCCCGCCAGGTTGATGCGACCACCACCAACTACAAAGATGCTTTTCTCTGCCCGAAGCCACTTAACGACGTCGTCCGAAAGCCCGCTGAACGAAAACATGCCCCGCTGTTTTTCGATAAAAGAGAAATCTCCAGGTACGCCGCAATCAGCAAGCCCCTTGACCAGAGCACTCCGCATCGCCTTGATTCTGTTACGCATTTCCCCAAGTTCAATCAGCCACTGCTCGTAGAGCTGGGTATCATCAAGAATCAGGGTTGCAACCAGACCGCCATGAGCCGGAGGATTAGAAAAATTGGTTCTGATAACGGTTTTTAAGTGACTCATGGCAACGGTTGCGTCCTCAGCATTCGGGCACACAACAGTCAGGGCTCCAGTCCGTTCGTTGTAGAGCCCGAAATTCTTGGAAAAAGAACTGGCCACCAAAAAATCCATGCCGGACATGCTAAACCGTTCAACGGCGTAGCGGTCCTCAAAAATACCTTCCCCAAACCCCTGGTAAGCAAAATCAAGAAACGGAATCCAGCCCTGTTGTTCAGCCTGTGTAACAACAGCATCCCAACCGGCCTGATCGAGGTCAACTCCGGAGGGATTATGGCAGCAGGCATGCAAAACCACAATGTCACCGGCAGGAATTTTCCCTAAATCCTCAATCAACTTCTCAAAGTCTAAGCCTTTACTATCGGGATTATAATAACTGTAACTCTCAATTGCAAAACCGGCATCGCCAAAAATGCCGTTGTGATTGGCCCAGGTCGGAGAGCTCACCCAGACTTTCGCCTCCGGATTAAATCTCTTCAACAAATCGGCCCCAACCTTTAGAGCACCAGTGCCTCCAGGAGCATGAATTGTGGCAGCACGTTTATTCTTTATAGCTTCACAATCTTTTCCCAGGACAAGTTGCTGGACTAAACTGCTGTACTGTGGATCACCTGAAATCGGAAGATAACTCTTGGTTGTTTCCCGGGCAAGAAGCATGATCTCTGCTTCCTTTACAGCGGCAAGGATTGGTGTTTTTCCATCATCATCCTTGTACACTCCGACCCCAAGGTTTACTTTTTGAGAATTTGGATCCTTCCTGAATTGTTCAGTCAACCCCAAGATAGAATCCGGCGGGGCCGGTTGAATATTTTTCCACATTGCTCTCTCCATTCATTGAATTGGTTTACCTTGCAGATAACCAACTCAATACAGTTTCCCAAACAATCTGTAAACAGTTTTACAATTATTCTTCACAATGAAGCATCCCGTTGCAGGCGGGCAGATAATGAAAGTTGTTATTCGTCCCATACATGCGGGGGGGGGGGAAACCAAAAAAAATAAGGAATACCCAACTACCTTGTGCGTTGTTTATTCGACCTTCCCTGCGGACAACCCGGCGCCCCCTGCGCCATGACTGTCCATAAAACGTAACAGCTTTTCCGTATATAACTCCGCCAACAGAGCGGCGTTGCGGGCACGACTGTCTAAAAATTCCACCCCGACATAGCTGCCCATGGTCCAGCGGACAATGGCATCGCTGGCAAACGAAAAATCGCCAAGCATGGTGTCAATGTGAATAATGTCATCTTCAGTAAGGATATGATCGCTTAAAAAAAAGCTCATACCATTTTGATGGATATCCCGAAGGAAAGCTGTCGTATCATCAGCACCTTCCGAAGGATTGATGTTCACCCCGATAGGACCTTCTGTTTCTGCTGCAAGCTGGTGCAAAGTATCTGCAGGAATACGGGCGGCGGTTCTTCGTTCATCCTTTATTTTTTCCATAACTCTAACCAATGCTCGTTTAGTTCATCTTCCGAAGTATACATCACTTTTAAAGAGAATAATATTAACAGGATGGCAGGGAAAAAGCAATTTATAGCTGCAGGACTGCAAAATCGTTGCCGGCCAGCGCTATTCACCCATAGTCTTGTTATTTCAGTTCAATTTATGATGCGCGAGATCACTTCTCACCGCTCCAAAGGTAAAGAATTGGCAAAGAAAGACGAATAAAAAAATGGCGCGTGGTTAGAGGTGAAGACAGGTGGGTCTCTTCGAATAATAGGCGTTATTAAAGGATGGCGTTTAAACTTTCTGCTTAAAAAGGTCCGTATTTTCTGCCGGTTCCATCCTTTCGGGTGTATAAAATCTGAATATAACGATAAATCTCCGGCATAAAACTCTTTAAGCGACAGACTGCCAGCTTCAGGACCTGAATGCGGTAGATTAAAGACCGCAAGATTAAGAAAACTTATTTCTTTATGGTGCCTGGCAGTAAACTCCATCGTTTTGATCGCACTTGCTTCATCTTCAGAAGGAGTGCCAAACAACAAATATACATACGTCATGATCCCGGCCGCTCTAAGCGAGCGCAATACCTGTGAAACCATGGGAAGCTCTATCCCCTTTTCCATTTTGTCAAGAACCTGTTGATCCCCGGATTCCAAGCCAAGTTTAAGCATGACACAGCCTGAATTACGCAATTCTCTGCAAAAGTCCTCAGCGGCAAGCAGGGAACTCGCGCGGGCAAAGCTATACCAGGGAACGCCGGGAGGGTTTTTCGCCAGCGCCTGCATCAGAGCGGGGCTCAGCGCATTATCCAGAAAATGAAGCAGACCGTATTGATTGCGTTTGAGCAGAATGTCCAGATCGGCCAACACCTGTTTCGTTGAAAAAGCAGTATAGGGGTTATCCTCTGCTGTTTCAGGGCAGAACAAACATTTATTCCAATAGCAGCCTGTTGAAGCAGCATACGGTAAAACAGGTACAGGTGACAGATATTCCTGACGATCATACTCCGGTGCCGCATGGACAAGCTGACAGCTCTCTTCTGCAAGCAGTGCAAGCAGAGGAGCTTCCCCCGGGCCGGCAATACATTCGTCAACAAGGCCATGAAAGGGATCGCTCCAGAAAGGACCTCGCATCCATGAGGTGACAAGGCCGCCCCCAATCACTATTTTTACTCCGGGAAACCTGACTCGAAGAAAACCTATCAAAGCAAAGGAAGAAACAGCCTGACTGAGGTAGGTTATGGAAATACCAATTATATCCGGAGAGGATGAGTCAATTCTATCTGCCAGGAAATTTGAGAATAGCGGGAAAAATATATTCTCAGCGTATTGCTCTGCCGCCTCTATTAAATCAATACTCTGTACGGGAGAGGTCCGGTCCTGATAGTTGGCCAGGGATAACTCTATATTATCGGCTTTTCCCACACCAGCCAATACCCGGTTGATATCTGCAACAGCTCGCTTGTACCTGTCAAAACTTGTATAAAGATTTTGATTTTGTAATGCCGCAATGTTTGCGTTAAGTTGTTTTTTGGCCCGGCTGGACCAGGTATCAGCGGGCAAACAATCAAGCCCCAGCAGGTATTGCAGACCCTGCCAGTTGAGATCAACCGTCGTGCAGTTGACGTTACTGGCCCGCAGAGTACCGGCAAGCCTGGCAATACCTGCCGGAGGCTCGCAATTTTTAGCTAAAGGGGGATAGATCAGGAGTAGTGACTTCATTTACTCTCAGGAAAGCATTGCAAGGAGGACCGACGAAAAAAAAACGGCATAATTAGCTATAATAACACACATTAAGTTTTCTCTGCAATTTATCTTCGCCTGAAACCTTCACCAAAAATATACTGAAAACCCGCAAAATCCAGTTTCAATAAAGTTGTTGCTCTATATGCTGATAGATTTTCCGGGCCAATGACTCATACGTATGCCCTGACGGAAAGACAGGCGGTTGAAAGGTCACCGAAATAGGGCAAAACGGCCTGGGAATCAATGATCCGGTCGGCAGGGCCTGAAATGCTCCGTTAATGGTGACCGGAACCACAGGAACATTTAATTCTTTGCTGAGAATAGCGAACAGTTTTTTAAAATCACCAAGCTGCCCATCCTTGCTTCTGGTCCCTTCCGGAAAAATAAGAATATTCCTTCCTGTTTTTAATACTTTGGCCAATTTCTGGATGGATTCTTTGAGACCAGAGTTGATATCCACAATAATTATATTATTTCGGTCTGCCAGAAATCTGAGCAATTTGTTTTGAACATGCTTCTGTTTCGCGTAAAAATAGGTCTTGTTTAAAAAACGATTTTTTAGAAATGACGCGACAAACAGGGCATCATAAAAACTCTGGTGGTTGGGGGCAATAATGCATGGCGTGTCCGGAATATTCTCCAGGCCTTGTCCGGAAAATTTAAAATACAGCCTGAAAAAGCTCCTGCTGATATTTTTAAAGAAATTTGCTGTAATCCAGGTCGTTGGCAGAGAAAGATCGACCTTTTCCGCCAGTATTTCCTGCCAGTTGATCAACTCAACGCTTATCTTTTCCTTTTTCTCCCGAATAAATTCTGCCAGCAAACGGACAGTCGGGTGATTATTAAATTTTTCCCGGCTCAATTCAACACCAAATGTTGAATGAAGAAAAGCAAGCAAACTTACCTGGTCAAGAGAATCCAGAGCTATATCAATTTCTAGATGATCATCAGGAAAGATTTCTTTTGCTGCCTGTTTTTCGATAAATCCCTTGATAATCAGATACTCTTCAAATTCAGGCTGCTCAGCCTCTTTTTTTCGTGCTTCACGATTGCCGACAAGATCAGGAAGTTTAAAACGCCGCAGCTTGGAAAGCCTTGTTTTAGGGAGCTCTTCATCTATTAAAGTAAATTTTAAAATTCGTTTGGACGACGTAACACTCTGATTATAGGTATCGATTATTTTCCAGCGGAAATAATCTTCTATGTCAGCAATGCCATGCTTTCTGATTGTCAAAAAATTTGGCTGGATAACGGCCTGCAGGACATCATCTTTAACAAAAACTCCGACTTCGTTAATACAATCGGTTAACTTTTCAAGTTTCTGTTCAATCAAAACAGGATTAATATTTTTGCCGCTGGGCAGGACAATTATTTCTTTTTTACGCCCGGTTATAAACAGTCTGCCTTTATCATCAAGCGTGCCCAGGTCTCCTGTATAGAGCCAACCGTCTTTTATCGTTTCAGCAGTTTCCTCTGGCCGATTATAATACCCCTGCATAATATTCTTACCAGAGGCAACAATCTCACCATTTCGTATTTCAATATCAGTGCAGTTCATTGCCGTGCCAGCCGAGCCGACAACCACCTGGCCGGGCCGGGTAAACGCAATCATCGGGGCAGCCTCTGTCATGCCATACCCTTCGAGAATCTCAAACCCAAGAGTCCTGAAGTCTTTCAAGGTATCGATATCAAGGGCTGCTCCGCCACACACCAGGTATTTTAGCGCACCACCAAATTTTTTATGGACAGGGGCAAACAACATCTTTGACAATCGTGGAGAGCCTGCCTTTTCAGCCAGAAAAAACAAATATTTCGCTATTGTTTTCTGATTAATTCTATCAAGAATCCCCTTACAGATCATTTTATATAACCTGGGAACGCCTATTATGATAGTCACACGGTTATCACAAAGAGTTCTGACAATATCTTCGGAACTAAGAGATGGACAAAGAACGATCGTTGCGCCTACAAACAGAGGAGCAATCATGGAACCGATGAGAGGAAAAACATGATGCAGGGGCAACAGCATCAACACCCGTTCAATTCCGGTAAGAATGGGCGCTCCGATAGAAACAGCTTCTACATTGGCAAAAACATTTTCATAGGAAAGCATTACCCCCTTTGGGCTACCGGTGGTCCCGGAGGTGTAAATAATAAGGGCTGTGTCGGCTAGATCCGCTGTCTCAAGGGCCTCAGGAGGAAACTGGCGACCTGCAGAGTTAACGGCAATTTCCTCAAACACCAAGATCTGAGGACTATAGTCAAGCTCACTCACAACCTGGCGAAGAACAGGCTCTCTTTCACGGGAACAGAAAAAAACTTCGGGGCGACAATCGCAGACAATATAGGATACTTCTTCAACGGTTGAAAAACAGTCTACCGGAATGACAATACTTCTATTTTTCCAGGCACTGTAAAAACAGAAAATCCATTCAGGTCTATTTTCTGAAAAAATGAGAACTTTTTCAGTTTCCCGTGAAAAAAGCCCGGCAAACAGTCCAACCTGCGAAAGCAGTTCATCATACTGGAAAGTTTCATTCTGAGACCGAAGAGCTATTTTATCGTGATTACGCAAAAACATATAATTTTGGAAAAAAAGGCATCGTACCCAAAATAAAAACAGCCGCAGGCGGACAGGGTATCAATAGTGTTTTATACCCCGAGGGCAGGAGCGTTGGACCAAGAAAAACAAAAAATAAAAACCAATCGTTTAGTCAGGACAAAAAAGAACTCCAGAAAAACGAAGATACTCAACAACTAGAGCTATAAAACAATTACTTGGGAAGGGCAAGAGTTGTCAACGATTTGCTGGGATACCCTTTGACTTTAGCCAAGTGCAAAAGAGCCTTGATCCGTTTTTCATGTTCCGGATGCGAGGCAAAGTAATGCCCTAGATGACCGGGATCAAGCGTTTTCGGCATATGTTCAAAGAATTGGGTGGCCCCATTGACATGACCGTAATCACATTGCAAAATCTCCAGGCCGGCAGCGTCGGCCTCAGACTCCTGATCCCGGGAAAACGCAGACTCAGTGACCCGCACAGTTCTGGTGACAAGGTTGCTCACGCTTTTTCCCGGAGCCCGAAGGACCGTAGTGAGAAAGGCTAAAACCAGACTTCTGCCCATGCCCCGCAAGTGATCACGGTTCTGGAAATGGCCGATTTCGTGACCAAGAACAAAACTGAGCTCATTTTCTGATTCCACAATATCCAGAAGTTTACTGAAAACAAGAATATGCCCTCCGGGAAGCGCCATGGCATTGATGGTATCGGGATCGTTTACGAGATGGACCTTCACCTTGTACGGCAGCGTGACGCAGCCTTTTGCAACCATTGTATCAACAAGGTGCTGCAGATAAACGCTTACTTCGTCATCATCCTGAAGATCAAACTTGTTCAAAAAGATCGAGGAAATTTTCTGTTCAGTTTGCGGCGTTATCCGGGTGACAAGCAGCTCCACACCAACCCCCAACAGGATATAGACAAGCACCACAATGAGAAGCAACCCCCCAAGGAGGATGAACAATTCCCTGAGAGGGGAGACCGGAGTTACATTATAATTTTGTTCTGGCAGCCTGGGAGTATATTTCACTCCTGCTCCAGAATAATAGCCGTACCATACGCCAATGCTTCAAGACAACTGACATTTCTGCGGGCAGAATATTTGCCTATGGTAGAGGTTTCAATACGGACATTAACAATTATTGCCGCCTCCGGAGCCTGTTCCTTCATGCGCAGTATAGCCTCACGGCGGGCGCGGTCAAGCAGGCTCTCGTAGGATTTTATGGTCCCTCCAAAAATATTGCGGAGCCGGGCAAGAATTCGTTTAAAATAATCGACAGAAATGACAGCGCTGCCATCAACAAGCTCAAGAGAGCGGATCTGCTCTGGAGGATAGGGAACCGATTTAGTTGTCACTGCCGGAATGTGTAAAAACTCTTTTTCCCGCTCAATAATTGAACTGTAATGCTTCTTTTCCAGGGCAGATCCGGCAAGATAGCCAAGAGCCATCAATGTTAAAAAAACTATGAGATCCATAATATAAGCTCCTATTCCACCCGGACAGCTGTTCCATAGGCATAGAGTTCTGCTGCTCCCTGGGCCACTGAAGAGGTAGAAAAACGGACATTGACTATTGCATTAGCCCCAAGTTCGACAGCCTGCCTGATCATACGTCTGCTGGCCTGATTCCGGGATTCTGTAAGAAGTTGCGTGTACCCTTTTAATTCACCGCCAACCAGATTCTTCAGACTGGCCATCAGGTCCCTTCCCACGTGCTTTGCCCGAATGGTCGAACCGGAAACAAGACCAAAATGCTCTTTGATTGTCTTTCCCGGAATAATTTCAATATTTGTCAGGATGACCTGACCCCCTTCTTCGGTTGTGACATAATGCTGTTTAACTGCTTCTGTGTCCAAAATTTTTCCTCCACTACAGGTTTTTTTCAAGCGGTCAGTTTGCGCCCGCACAATATGGTAATACAAGGCCTCTCCGCAGCAAACAATGAAAATTCACTGTGGCATAACAACTCAGGAGCCCGAATTGACTTTCATAGAAAAAAGTCATAACGACCAGATAATACAAATAGAGTCATTCTTCTTCTTTGTATCACCTTGCTCCATAACAAGTCAAATAGTGCATGTTTCCCTGAAAAAACGGTATGTAAACAGAGACTGGCATGAAAAGGAAACCGGCAGACTCGGTCTATATCAGGGTTCTTTGTAGACCGGACAGGGACGGCTGGAATCATAATGGAGATACGCCGGGTCTTTATAATCGCTGTGACATTGCAGACAAAGACCGACCCGCAGGATGCGTCTAAGTTCTTCACCATTAAAAGGACGCAGGTTTTTCCGGGAACCTTTCTGCAAAGGTTGACCATCAATGGTGACAAAGGTGTCAAATCCTACAGTTCTTCCTTTCAGAGTGTCTACCCCCTGATCCACAGGGAAAAACTGCCACTTACCCTTTTTCTTAACCACTGTTCCCTCTCCCAGGCCAAGGGTTTTGGGGGAGGTATGACAATCCTTGCAGGCTCTTCCTTTGGCCTGGGTCGTATGGGGGTTAATAGCGGCCATGGTGAACCGGTTAAAACCACCTTCAATGTTTCCTTCCTTATCAACAAGCGTGACAACGTCCTGACAGCCCGGAGTAACAATCACAACCTCATCCCCCCAGACAGCAAGCATTGGTTTTTCATAACGGATATAAGATCTTCCCTCTTCCCACCAGCCAGGTGTTTCTTCAAGGGTTAATTTGTCGAGATGGGTTTCCGAGGCATCCCGCTTGGCGTGGCAGCCATAACACTGAGGCACCCAGGTGGAATGACAGGCTTCACAGGTAATTCGTTTATGGCCGGGATAGGTACAGACCTCTTTTTTGGGTGTTTTCAATGGATGAATGGCCCCGTCAAGACGGCCGACGAGGACAAAACCTGACGGCTGCTTTTTTATGCCATTCATTGTATGCCCCTTTCGGGTCTGCCCTGGTTTTTCTGTATGACAGGCCTGACAACTTATCTCAAGCTGTTCTTCGTAATGAGCATACTGTGTACCGTCACCCATGATTTCGTCGCGAGTATGGCAATCTATACAGGCCATGCCTTTTTTATGATGGATATCTTCAGCAATCTTCAGATAAAAACGATTACCGGGAAGACGACTGGAAGAAAGATGACCTTTTTCATAAGGCGTTCCATACCCCTCTGCCTCAAAAATTCCGGTGTAGGATATACCGATCCGCCCTGAACGGTTATGGCAGCGGATGCAATTATCTTCCGGAATTTTTTTAGTTATCAGCGGGTGCGGCTTCTTCTTGTTGCTGCTTTCTCCCTCTTCTTTGGCAAAATCAGTCACGCTCAACCCTTGAGTACCTTTGGGTTGAACAAAATGGCAGGCCGAACATCCCCCGCCCTTTTCATTAAAAAACTCCGGCGCACCCGGCATATCATTTTTCTGCTTCCAAAGATGACAGGTAGCGCAAAGCTTGCGAAAATAATCAAGAGCCAGAGATGACTCACCACTGGCCAGCAACTGCTCCACAGTTATTTCCGAATTCTGGGTATCACGTTCCCCCCAGTAATAGAGTAAAGTCGACAAAATACCACGGTTTGTGGCCATCAAAGAATTTTTCACCTTTGCCACATCAGCGGGATGGCACCCTTCGACCCCGCAGGTCTTTTCCACCACCCGCAAATCACCAGGATTCATCACCATTCCCGCGTGGGCCTTCACCTTATCAATGGCCAGAGCATCACCAAGATGACAGGGAGAGCAGCCAACAACCCGGGCATCATGGGCAGGGTCGAGTTGTACATCTTTGTGACAGGACAGACACATTTCAACAAAACCGGCCGTAGTGACTTCCACCTGTTCCGGATGCTTTATTTGAGTCTCCTGGAAAACAATATAGCCTGCCAGAAAAAAAAGAACAGGCAGCCCGATAAGAGCGAAAATTGGTTTATTGGAAGAAGACATCAGAAAACTGTCAATTGGAGAGTCGTTTCAAACACTGCAGCTAACCCCGAAAATAGAGGTACCCGATTATTAACAGAACAAACGGCAGCCAGATCAGAAAGGTAATAAGTTTGCGAGGCGGTTTCATGGCATAAGAAAAAAAGAACTGATTAAAAGAAAAACGGGAACAAACACATTACTCCCGAAACCTGTGCACGACAGGATAACGACGTCCATAACCAAAGGCCTTGGAAGTAACCTTGAGGCCAAGTGGAGCCTGTTTACGTTTATGCTCATTCATAACCACCCGACGAATGACATCAAGCACTATCTGCCGGTCAAAACCACGCGCCACAATGGCATCAACGCCGAGATGATCTTCAAGATATGCCGATAAAATCGGGTCAAGCACCTTGTAGGCAGGCAGATCGTCCTGATCGCATTGATCCGGCTTAAGCTCTGCCGTTGGCGGCCGGGTTATGATTCTGTCGGGAATGATCTCGTTCTCACGGTTCATCAAGGCTGCCAGTTCATAAACCATCACCTTGGGCACGTCAGCAAGCACGGCCAGGCCACCGCTCATGTCGCCATACAGGGTGCAGTAGCCAACAGCCATTTCAGATTTATTGCCTGTAGAGAGCAACATATTTCCAAACTTATTCGACAATGCCATGAGCACGTTACCACGAATCCTTGCCTGAATATTCTGTTCGGTCACGTCTTCATCAAGTCCCTTAAAAAATGGTGCAAGCATGGCCTGATAAGACTCCATCGCAGTGGCAATAGGGATTATTTCAAAACCGCAACCCAGGTTTCCGGCCAGCTCTTTGGCATCATCAATGGACATACTGGCCGTATAGGGTGAGGGCAAGGCCACGCAGAGAACATTCTCTGGCCCCAAGGCACGGGCAGCCAGAACAGCAGTTACGGCGGAATCTATCCCGCCGGAAAGACCGATGATTCCCCTTGTAAATCCAATTTTATGGAGATAATCCCGCAGGCCGAGCACAAGCGCTTTTTCAACCTGGGTAATGGAATCTCCGGGATAATCGAGTGTTAAGCATTTTTGTTCTAAATCATCTGATTCAACAAACACTAAATCTTCTTTAAAACCACTTGCTGCAACACAGGGCTGCCCGAATTTATTTACGGCCATTGAATGGCCGTCAAACACTAGAGAGTCCTGGGCGCCGACCTGATTAACATACAGAAGAGGCACAACATTGTTCCTGCACAAATCATAAAACAACTCCCGACGCTCAGCAAGTTTTCCGTGATAGTAAGGCGAAGCGGATATATTTATGAGAATATCCAGGGAGTTTTCTTCTTTTATCAACCCGGCCACTGGGTCAATCGCATATTGCAGGGGTTTATGCCAGATATCCTCACAGACAGTCAAGCCAAGAGAGATCCCCTTAAAAAGAAAAGGCTTGGAGGCCCCGCCCGGCTCAAAATAGCGGCTTTCATCGAAAACATCGTACGTGGGCAACAGCTGTTTTCTTTCCTGGTGAATAATCCGGCCTTTATGGATGAGCAGAGCTGAATTATACAATGGCTTCCCAGGGGGCTGACATGATTCAAGCGCCCCTAAAACAACACCAATATCTCCTACCTGGGAAATGATAGCATGTAACGCCTGATCATGAGCCTGCAAAAAAGAGGGCCGCTCAAGCAAATCCTGGGGCGGATAACCGCATAAGGTCAGTTCCGGGAACACAACAAGCGCGCATCCCGCCTTTTCGGCCTTGCGAATCCGCCCGATAATCACGGACTGGTTATGGACAAAATCACCGATAACGGGATTTATCTGGGCTAGGGCTATTCTCACAGGATCTTTTCAAAAAACGTAACTATTCAGGTGTCAGCACAATGTTGGCTTAATCTGTGGCTTGTAACTGTTCAGATGTGCCCCATAGCGGAGTCGTGGCTTACCTGCGGTAAGCAGGCCAACGAACTATAGCCCGTCTATGTGAGGCGGCCTGATCGCCGCACTATGGGGTGCAGCTGAACAGTTACCAAAAAACTCAAAATAAACAGGCCCGCTGCAAACAAACGGGATTTCAAAACGTTTAGACTCGAGAGGGAGCGGCAACTCAGAATAAAAAATACCCCCAAGCGTTCAATTTGAACAATCGTAATATACTAACCGACTTTGGTTGCCAAGTACCATAAAAAAAGGGGACACCCCAAGATGTCCCCTTTTTCCCCAGCAATCAGCGCTTTTGCTAACTGCTCAATAAACAGTTAAATCTTGTTCACGTTTGCCGCTGCGGGCCCTTTAGAGCCGTCCACAACATCAAACTCAACTTTATCTCCTTCATTCAGGGTCTTAAACCCCTCCCCCTGGATTGCAGAATAATGAACAAAAATGTCTTTTCCTTCTTCCTGCTCAATAAAACCAAACCCCTTTGACTCGTTAAACCACTTTACTGTTCCTTGCAACATATACCCGGCGCTCCTTTCACATAGGGCGTGCAGCACTGAGAGGCGAACAATTCCTAGAAATAATGTCTGTCGACATTACAACCCCCATATCATTCCTGCACATTTAATTAATAATTTATTTTTATAGCAAAAAAACCTAAGAAAACAAGCCAAAACGACATGCCAGAAGAAAAATAGCTTATTTATATCGTATTTTCTTCCTGTTGCGCCTCTTCTGATACGTATTCACGGCTTTATTATGCTCTTTTAAAGAAGAGGAAAAATAATGAGTGCCGTTATTTTTTGAGACAAAATAATAAAACGATGTCTCGGCAGGATAAAGAACAGCTTCCAGGGCGGCCCGCCCCGGATTACAGATAGGCCCGGGGGGGAGCCCGGTGATAACATAGGTATTATATGGTGTTGCTTTTCTTAAATCAGCCCGGGTCAGGTTGCCGTTAAAATCTTTTATCCCGTAAATTGTCGTCGGGTCGGACTGCAGA
>JALXCX010000355.1 GCA_026990725.1 Desulfobulbaceae bacterium | reverse complement strand
GAGCACGGGACAGGGTTTTGTTACGCAAAAAGCCATCTGCTTGCGGCCCTGTTACGGGCAAATGGTATCCCTGCCGGTTTATGTTATCAGCGTTTGACCATAGAGAATGAGCAGCCCCCATACTGCCTGCACGGATTGAATGCCGTGTATCTTCCCGATATCGGCTGGTACCGGATTGATGCGCGTGGCGTAAAGCCGGGAGTCGATGCCGCCTTTACACCTCCTGTTGAACAACTTGCTTTTACGCCAATGCTTGCGCAGGAACGGGATTTGCCGGAGATATGGCCAGAGCCGCTGCCGGAAATTATTCTGTTGTTGACCACCTGTACAGGTTATCAGGATGTTCTCGAAAATTTGCCTGATCTTGCCCTGGTCAAACAATGAGAGACAGGTAATAAGCAGATGAACCAGCGGGATAATAAAAAGCTTAAATCGGGTTTTACAACGGGAGCTTGCGCTGCAGCCGCGGCAAAGGCAGCGGCCCTGTTCCTGCTTTCCGGGCAGAAACCCCATGAAGTGGAAATACCTTTTCCCACAGGGGACAGGCATAGTTTTGTGCTGCATCGCTGTTTTCGTCAGGATAATTGGGCGGCAGCGTCCATTATAAAAGATGCGGGGGATGACCCTGATGTGACAAATGGGGCTGAGATTATTGCCCTGATTGATGACGCGGGGAAGAACAAGACCAAGGGAATAGTTTTACTGGGCGGGCCAGGGGTAGGACGGGTGACTAAACCGGGCCTGGCCGTGGAAGTTGGGGAGCCCGCCATTAATCCTGTCCCGCGTAGAATGATCAGTGAGGCCGTGGAGGAGGCAGAAAAAGAGGCAGGTAGTTTTCAAGGTCTCAGGGTCATGATCAGTGTACGAGACGGCGAACAGCTGGCAGAAAAAACGCTGAACAGCAGGCTTGGGATTCTCGGTGGTCTGTCCATTCTCGGAACGACGGGGATTGTCCGGCCCGTATCGGCAAAAGCCTGGACCGATACAATCGATGCCTCAATGAGTGTTGCCCGGGCAGCGGGGCTGAAAGAAGTCATCGTGTCAACAGGCCGGACGTCTGAATCTGCGGCGCAGAAATTATTGCATTTTCCGGAAGAGGCCCAGGTTATGATGGGCGATTATCTGGCCTACGCGCTTAAATCGGCCAAAGAGCATGGCTTTGAGCAGATACATCTTTCAGGAATGTGGGCCAAGATTCTTAAGTGTGCCCTGGAAATCCCCCAGACCCATGTTCGTCACGGGGCTCTTGAGGTGCGACACGCCATTGATTTACTGATACAATTGGGTCTGGACCCGGAAATTGCGGATAATTTGAGGAATGCCAACACCGCCAGAGAAATATTTTATCGCCTGGTCACAATGGGCAAAGAGGATATCGTCAGGGGTGTATGTCTGCAGGCCAAGGTTTTCGCCATGCGCCAGTCCCGTCTTCCGGTGGACGTTTATCTGGTGACTTCAGAGGATGGGGTGGTGGTGCATGTCTGAAATATTTGTTGTTGGTATTTCAGGAAACACGTTTTCCGATGAGCATCTGAAGCTGCTTGGCAAGTGTTACGCTGTGGTTTGTTCAAAAAGGTTGTCGTCCCCGTTGGCCGGGGTTGTAGGGAACATGATACCCGTTACTCCCCTTGACAGCATGGTCGAGCGAGTCAAGGCGGCCCTGCAACATGGTTCTGTTGCTGTAATAGCTTCCGGAGATCCCCTTTTTTACGGAATTGGCCGAACGCTTCTCAAACATTTTCACGCTGAACAGCTGATATTTTATCCCGCGTTATCGGCAATGCAACTGGCCTGTGCCAGGTTCAGGGTTCCGTGGGATGATGCCCTGCTGCTCAGTTTGCATGGGAGAAAATCAGGAGAGCTGGCGGCACGCATTTTGCCGCATGCCAAGGTTTTGCTCTGTACTGATCAACGTAACACACCAAACAGGATAGCCAGGATTCTTGAGAAGAAATTGCAGGATCTTGGCCAGAAAGAGCGGCTGGAGAATATCCGGATCAGGGTTGCAGAGGATCTTGGCCTGCCCACGGAAAAAATTACCAGCGGCCGGTTGGCGGAAATTGCTGAAAAAGAGTTCAGCCCTCTTAATATAGTGCTTGTTGAACAGCATTTTGCTGAACAGTCTGACGACGTTTTTTTGTTTGGTTTGCAGGAAAAGGAGATAGTTCACAGCCGGGGACTGATCACAAAAGATGAAGTCCGGGCTGTGATTTTGCATCGCCTGAGGCTGCCCGCACACGGGGTTTTCTGGGACGTGGGCGGAGGATCGGGCAGCATTTCTGTTGAGAGCGCTCGTCTTTGTCCGCAACTCAGGGTTTTTACTGTCGAGCAGAAGCCGGAAGGGCAGGAAAACATTCAAGCCAATATAGCCGGTTATTCAATATACAATGTAGAGCTGATCTCCGGGAGAGCACCTGAAATTCTTAGCCAACTACCCAATCCTGACCGGGTCTTTATCGGCGGCAGCGGCGGTGAACTTGCCGCAATTATTGATGTCTGCGCACAACGGCTTAGAAGCGGCGGCAGAATTGTTGTTTCGGCAGTCCTTGCAGGTACGGCCAAAAATGCGCCGCGTCTTCTGTTGGAGCAAGGTTTCTCGGTGGATGTTCGGACCATTTCCGTGTTTCGCCACGCAGGACCTGACAGAGCAGAACAAACATTAAATCCCATTACCATAATAACCGGAAAGAAATGATATCAGAAAAACAGCAGGGTACCCTGTATTTAGTGGGTATCGGCCCGGGCGACCCCGAGCTTATGACCTGCAAGGCCGTTCGTGTGCTTGAACAGGCCAGCGTATTTATCGGACCAAAGGCCAAAAAAAACGGGGCCAGTAACGCTGTGCAGATTGCGGCCGGGCAGGTCGATCTGTCCGGCAAGACAGTGCTTGAGCTGCGTTTTCCCATGAAAAAGATAGTCCTTGGTACCACCCATGACCCGGAAGTGGTGGCTGCCTGGCAGGAGGCCGCAGAAATCGTTTTGGCCTACCTTGATAAAGGCGATGATGTTGCCTTTCCCACTCTGGGAGATCCTTCGCTCTACTCCACGGCCTTTTATCTGCTGCATACCCTGCAGGAATTGCGCGACAAAATACGAGTCTCGGTGATTCCCGGAATCACGGCCATGGCGGCCTGTTCGGCCCGGGTCTGTACGCCCATAGGTCTTGGTGATGACGTGGTTTCCATAGTACCGGCCGCCTTTGATGATGATCGTCTTAAAACCATTCTTCAGTCATTTGATGCTGTGGTGTTGATGAAGGTTTTTCGTAAAATGGAGAGGATTGTTCCGCTGCTGGAAGAACTTGGTCTTGTTGAACGTGCTGTTCTCATTGAGCGGTGCGGGATGGATGATCAGAGAATATATACCGATGTTCGGGAAACCCTGGGCCGGGAGCTCCATTATTTTTCCACCCTTCTCATCCGGAAAAAGGAGGTGTAGGACAATGGATAAACCGATAATTTTTCTTGGTGCCGGTCCGGGTGACCCGGAACTGATCACCCTGAAAGGCCGCAGGCTGCTTGATGAGGCAGACATTGTCGTGTATGCGGGCAGCCTGGTAAATCCATTGCTGCTTGAGGGGATAAAAGCAGATATATTTGATTCTGCGGGTATGGATCTTGATGAGATTATCAGGATAATGGCTGCAGGTTATGGCGCCGGGAAAAGGGTTGTTCGTCTGCACACCGGTGATCCGGCAATTTATGGCGCCATTCGGGAACAGATGCTCTGTCTTGCAAAGAAAAATATTCCCTATGATGTCGTTCCGGGCGTGAGTTCCGCCCTGGCCGCTGCTGCAGCGCTCAATGTTGAGTTGACTGTTCCCGAAGTGACCCAGACTGTCATCTTCACCCGCCAGGCCGGGCGCACTCCGGTGCCGGAAGCAGAGTCTTTGCAGAAACTTGCGGCAATAGGCGGATCTCTTTGTATCTTTCTTTCCGTCACCATGATGGAGAAGGTTGTTGCCGAATTAAGAGCAGGCGGCTACTCTGATGAAACTCCGGTTGCCGTCGTCGCAAAAGCCTCCTGGCCCGATCAGCAGGTTGTCCGGGGAACACTTGCAGATATTGGCGGCAAGATTGCTGGTTCTGCCATCCGAAAAACGGCCATGATCCTGGTGGGCAGGGCCCTGGCCGATGAGAG
>JALXCX010000354.1 GCA_026990725.1 Desulfobulbaceae bacterium | reverse complement strand
CTGATAATAATGCACCTGGTGTTTCAGACCAATTTTCGGATGTTTTTTCACACCGTGAGTAAGCAACATTCCCCTGCCGTCCGTGCTATAACCAGCCCTCACGGGAATCCCGGCAAGAGTGGTAATAAGAGCGGCTTCAAAGGCGTTCTGGAGTAAAAAAGTCATATCAAAATGCTGCTGACGAAGATTGGCAACAAGTCTAAGTTTGCCGATCAGTCCCTTATGCGCCCCATGTTTATCATAGATGAAGATATGGTCAATATGCGGGCACGACGCAAAGACATCGGCCATCCAGGGCAAAGCCAGTAAGGTAATCTCGGCATCTGGGTAATTCTGACGAATTGTTCGCACAGCAGGCGTGGTCATGATCGCATCACCGATCCAGTTGGTGGATCGAATCAGAATCCTGCCAGGTTTTTCAGGTAGTTTTTTCATTCTTATCAAGCTGTTTTTCTGCAAGCAGGGAGTTCAAATTTTCAAGGGCAAACGTTATGGATGCATCCTGACTAAGAGCTATCTGATAATTGTCAATAGCTTCCTGATTCCGGCCCAGTCGTTGCTGGTTAAGGGCCAGATTGGCATAGTCAATGGCTGAAACCGGGTTCAGATCGACTGCGCGCTGAAAATGATAAACAGCGTCAGTAAATCGATCTTTCTTGAAATGACAGACACCAAGAATATTATGTATATCCGGCCGGTCATTATCGAGCAACAGGCCTTTTTCCAGCATTTTCACCGCATCGTCATACTGTTCAAGATCACGAAGGCAACCTCCCAGGTACGAATAAAGATAGGGTAAATCCTCAGGATTAGGAAATAGAGTTAACGAACGCTCAAAACAGGCCAAAGCCTGCTCACTCAGCCCCTGGTCATAAAAATTTCGCCCCCGGTAAAATTCAAGATAATAGGCATCCGGTACAACGTGCTGCATGGCGGCAAGCTTCTCTTCAAGAGCGGGCGGAGGTAAAAGCTCGGCTGCAAGTTTTGCTGCAAACAACGGAGCATCACCGGCGTCTGCCCGCTCTCTGAAATAAGCCCCTGGAATTATAATGTAGGCGGCAGGTATCTGCAGTTTGGGATGCGTGGTCTTGACCGCCAGTACATCCATATTTATTTTTTGCAGAGAATCCAAACAGTTGTTTATCTCCTGTAACATATCTTCATCGCAAAGATCTGCAATATCCTGAATTGATTCTGTCGTTACCGGATTGACAATAAAGTCGACATCAGTAAGTTGAAGCGGTTTGGGCAGTCCTGAGGCCACATAATTTGATCCAGACTCAAAATCTCCGGCCAGCTGGGCCACTTCGGTCAGGGCACGAATCAAGGCCTTGTCTGCGCCTGGTGTTGTTCCGGCAGTGTAGACGATCTCACTTTTTTCAGGAAATGTTTTCGGATCCCAGGCAAGAGCTGCAATCGTGGGAATTCCGGTATCAAGTGAAAAATCATGCACACGCAGTTCAATCCCGTTACTGACAAACTTTTCAATCAACTCACAGGCTACTGGATCTGTGACCGAGTTAAGATCAAGGGCAGGAGTTTCCACCTTTTTACGGGTAACAACTGCACAAACATGCCGCTCCACGACTTCACTGATTCCCTGGAGGATTGCTTCTTCCATGGTATTCCCGGCACACGGTCCATTAAATTCGTTAATGGCGTAAAACCAGGAAAATGGGACCAGCACGTCTTCGTTACGGGTAAGATTTCGTGCTAAAGTCCAGCGCAGGGGCAGATCGGTCAGTAATTGTTTGAGCTGTAGTGGAGAGGTGTTTGTATCATGGACCGATTGGAGCAGGATATCCACTGGCAGCACAGGATGACCGGCAGCAACCATGGACGGGTAATCTCCGACCAGAAAATTCTCCTTCTCTTTTACAAAGGAAAAAAAGCTAAACCTTTCTGCCAGTTCCATGCAGGCGCTGGCTTTCGACTGTTCCGGGGTGGAGCCTTTACCCATCTGTTTTTTGGTACCGATTATGTCAAGGGCATCTTGACCGCAAACACTGAAATAGACAGGAATATCAAGCCTTCCCGTGTCAATTCTTTCTACACCCCGCAATATATCAAGATCAGCGTCCTTAAGACGCCGCAAAAAACGATCAACAGTTTCCCTGGGATTACAGGCTTTATCCTGGTCATAGGTATAATGCTTTGGACAGCTTTTAAGCCGGATTGTTTGTTTCTGCATTTATAATATTTTTTCTGGTACTTGTTATCTTGAATCTCAACCCCTGGGACCGTACAATTTTTCTGATCCTTTTCAGCTTGCGTCGAGGCAATTTATTTCAGGGGAGATCAAAAAAAGAAGAAAAGAAGAATACAATACACAGCAGAGATCTGTTTCAGGACAGGCTTGTGTCAACAAATGCTTTTTCAATTCTACTCTTCCAGGATGTTCCATAGGGGGTAAAGGTGTAGAGCCGTGTTGTTTCACCAGTTGTTTTAATCTCAATTTCAAGTCGTTGCTCAGGACAGAGCCCACCCATACGATCTGACCATTCAATAACGGCAACACCCGGGCCATAAATATACTCGAGCAAACCGGCACCTTCAATATCATCTTCACCTGTTAAACGGTAAAAATCCATGTGATACAGCGGCTCTCGGCCTCTATACTCATGCATAAGGGCAAAAGACGGGCTTGTAACATACTGGTCAGCAGACACTCCAAGACCTTTGGCAATGGACTGGGTGAGCGTTGTTTTTCCAGCACCAAGATCGCCTTGCAGCAGAATTACGTCTCCTCTGATACAAATATTGCCCAGAAGATGACCAATGACAGATGTTTCTGCAGGATTATCCACATGCCGGGAAAGAATTCTTTTATCTTGCATCACAACAACCCGGAATTTAGGGGAAAGGTTAAAATAACAGTGGTTCCACGGCCAATGGTACTTTTGATTTCAACACTCCCCCCAAGCATATCTGCCCGATGTTCCATGGCAGTCATGCCAATACCCTTGTCTTTGAGTAACTCTCCGGCCCTACTGTTTATGTCAAACCCCTTCCCGTTATCTGCAATGGTTATTTCAGCAATATCTTTTTCTTTTATCGTGATAATTAATTCTATATGCGTTGCTTTTGCGTGTTTACAGATGTTTGTCAACGATTCCTGAACCAGACGATACACCAGCCGCTGACCATCAATGGACCGAATAGCCCGCAATGACCGGGGCTTGAAAGTACACGTTATGCCGCAGGCTTTACTGAACCCCTGAACCATGTTTTCCAGGGCCGCGTCCAGGCCCAGATCTTCTATAATGACAGGGCTTAAATTTCGGGAAATTCGCCGGGTATTCTCTATAATTTCATTTATATCCGCCCGTAACCGGTCCAGCCAGATGCTGACATCTTCACTTTCCTGGAATTCATTTTTCATTACCATGATCTGCAGTTTCAGGGCCGCAAGCGATTGACCGAGTTCATCATGCAGTTCCATGGCAATACGCTTCTGCTCGTCTTCCCGGGCATTCAAAAGGGAAGTCGACAGATGTCTCAGATTCTTCTCAGATACCTGACATTGCTGATTGGTTTCAAGCAGCAAGCGATTCTGTTCAACAACCTGATCATGCAGCATGGTATTTTCTTTTGTCAGGACCCATGTCTGGGCTGCCTGACCAAGAATCATCCGCATCTGCACGACATCCCATGGCTTGAGAATAAACTGATAAATATGTCCCTTGTTGATTGCATCAATTGTATCAGAGATGTCTATATAGGCAGTAATGATGATGCGAATAACTTCAGGAGCCTGCGAATAAATTCTGCTCAAAAGATCAACACCACTCATTCCCGGTAAATTCTGATCTGTAAGAATCATGGCAATATCTGATTCTTTATCAAAGACCTCAAGAGCATCTTCAGCAGTGGCAACCGGGATAATCAGAAATTCTTCGTCAAAACAACTGACAAAAAGTTCACTGCTCTTCCGCTCGTTCTCAACAAAGAGAACTTTAAGTTTATCCAGCTGCCACTGATAAGGAAATGTATCCATTTTCTCCGGAGTAAGCAGTAAAACACTGCCCAATTATATGATGGGAAGAAGACCGTCTTTTACTCTTTTGCTTGATCAGGATTTCTCCACCAACTGTTGATAAACTGGTATGGAGAGTAATAAAGAGGTAACTTTTTCGGTAT
>JALXCX010000353.1 GCA_026990725.1 Desulfobulbaceae bacterium | reverse complement strand
CTCTTGCGGAAACCATTGCGCTTGCAGCAGAAAGCGTTGACGGCTCTATCACCGATGCTCTGCAAGCAAAGAAAAAATAATATTATGACAACTCTAAAACGAACAGTTTTTTTTCAGCAGCATCAAGGTCTTGGTGCAAAACTTGTTGAGTTCGGTGGCTGGGAAATGCCTATTCAGTATTCTGAAGGCATTTTGGCCGAGCACATGGCAACCCGGGAAAAGGCCGGGGTTTTTGATGTTTCTCACATGGGCAGGCTGTTTTTTCGTGGTCAGGATTGTGTTGCTTTTCTGCAGCATGTTTTGACCAATAATTGCCAGGCCCTCGCCGTAGGCCAGAGTCAATATACTCTCTTGCAAAATGAGCATGGGGGTGCTCTTGACGACGCCTATCTGTATCGTTTTCAGGAAGATGAATACCTCCTGGTGGTCAATGCCTCAAACAGGGAAAAGGACCTGCGCCATTTAACCAGGGTCATGGCAGAGTTTCCGGATGTCCAGATGAAGGACAAAACTTTTTCTGTTGCCATGATTTCTCTGCAGGGGCCATCCTCCAAGACGATCATAGAACAGGTGGTGACCAAAGGATATCTTCCAGAGCCTGCCAGAAATTGTTTGAGTGTTGTTGAAATTAACGGGGCGCAGGTCTTGCTGGCCCGTACTGGTTACACAGGGGAACCGCTCGGTTTTGAGCTGTTTGTTGATAATCGTTTTGCCTGTGCGATCTGGGACAGATTGATTGAACTTGGTGCGGCACCTGTTGGTCTTGGGGCACGGGACACTCTTCGTCTTGAAGCCTGTCTGCCTCTTTACGGTCATGAGCTTGGCCAGGACCATGAGGGGAACGAAATTCCTCTGTTTGCCTCTAAACTTTCCAAATTTGCCGTTAGTTTTTCTGAGCTTAAAGGAGCCTTTCTCGGCCGGGAGGCATTACGTCTACAGCATGCTGCGTTTAAAAACATTCTTGAGCATGATTTTTCAAGCATAAAGGCATTGCCCAAAATGGTTATGCCGCTGGCTGTTACCGGGAAAGGAATAGCCCGGGCAGGGCACCGTGTTTTCTGCAAAGGAAAACATGTCGGCTTTATCACAAGCGGTACCAGTGTTCCTTACAGGCTTGCGACTGGGCGTGGATTGGAAGGGGAATTTGAAAATAAAATTAAAAAAAGACCAATAGCTCTGGCCCTTATTGCTGCAGACATTCAGGAAAGTGACACGCTGGATATTGAGATTAGAAAAAAAATGTGTGAGGCCGTTGTCGTTTCCTGCCATATGAGCTCTCAGGCACCTCCTTATGTTCGGGCGATTGTCCATGACCAGCTTAAAGTGAGCAGGAAAATTCACAAGAGTGAAGATAAAAGAAGTGAAGCCGGCAATCTCATCAAAAAAACCCTGGCAAACCACAATTGGCGACAAAGGGAGTGTATAAATCTTATTCCCTCTGAAATGTCCCAATCTTTTTTAAGTAGAGTCCTCTCCATTGCCGACCCCGTGAATAGATATGCCGAGCACCGGGAGATTCAGGCGTTTGCCTTTGAGGATATTTTTTATTATCAGGGAACTGATTTTATTGAGCAGGTCGAACTGCTCCTCAACCGTGAATTTCAGCATTTTTTTGGGTGCGGTAACATCGAATCCCGGGTTATTTCCGGTCAGATGGCTAACACGGCCTGTTTCAGCGCTCTGGTCGATTTTTTGAACCGGGCAGATAGAAAGAGTGAGCAGAAACGTATAGGGAAAGTGTTAAATAATCACATTATCAAAGGCGGCCATCTGAGCGCGCAGCCCATGGGTGCTTTGCGTGATTTTCTGGCCCGTGATCCGAAAACGGAAAAACCTGCTGTTGTCAACTTTCCTGTACTACCCGATAATCCATATAAAATTGATATTGAGGCCTGTGAGCAGCTCATTAAAGAAGAACAGCCTGAACTGATTATTCTGGGCAAGAGCATGGTGATCCATAAAGAACCGGTCAGAGAAATCAGAGCCTTTGTTGATGAACATGCGCCATCCTGTATAATTATGTACGACATGGCCCATGTACTGGGTCTGTATGGCGAATATTTTCAGACACCTTTACAAGACGGTGCCCATATAGTCACCGGATCGACCCATAAAACATTTTTTGGTACCCAGCGGGGGGTTATTGCCGCTGATTTTGCAGAAGATGAACTGAATTATGAACTTTGGCAGGCCATACAGCGAAGAACTTTTCCCGGCAGTGTCAGCAATCATCACCTGGGTACTTTAACAGGACTGCTCTTCGCCGCCTATGAAATGAATCATTTTAAGGATGCATATCAACGGGCGGTTATTGAAAATGCTAAAGTATTTGCCCTGGCTCTAAAAGATTCCGGACTTGATGTGGCCGGAGATCCCGCAATGGATTATACAGAGACACACCAGGTTATTGTCAATGTGGGGTATGGCCAGGGGGCTCGTATTGCCAGGAAAATGGAAGAGAATAATATTATTGTCAACTATCAGGCAACGCCAGTGGAAGAGGGATTCACTGCTTCGGGTGCTCTTCGGTTAGGGGTTTCAGAAATGACCAGATTTGGTATGACTGGTATTGATTTTCAAGAACTGGCCCCTCTCATGGCTGATGTTATTCGTGAAAATGCAAATGTCAAAGACTCAGTCCTGCGTTTACGGGCTCGTTTTCAGACAATGCGGTTTTGCTTTCATCCGGCAGAGTTTGATGGTGTGGCCACCTCACTGCTTGGTTCATTGTAATTATTCTCAGAGGATTTTCCTCTGCAATTATCGCCGGAGAATCCTTGTCGCACCGGATCTGCTGAACCGGAGACAGGCTGTGTCCCCTTGGAAGACCTGTCAACAGTTTTTCATTTGACCGACCGGGCATTTTTTGCTAGCGTCTAGTCTTTTCTCAGGCGTAGAAGCATTTTTGTATCTGAGCTTCAGTAGTTCAAATCGACATTTTTTTTTGCGCGATTTCTTCCCGGCAATGTCTAAGCAGGAGATTGAATATTTTATGCCGAAATTTATAATTACTTATATTAAATTTGTTGATTACCTGTCCATCAAACTGGGAAGGCTGGCCATGTACACCATTTTTGTCATGACAGCCGTTCTTCTTTTGGGGTCAGTGACCAGGAATATTCTGAATATGCCGCTTTCCTGGACCGTGGAAATGGCACAGTTCATTTTAACCGGCTATTATTTTATTGGCGGAGCCTATTCGATGATTCTCAAAGATCACGTTCGAATGGATCTTCTCTATGATCATTTATCAAAAAAAGGCAAAGCCCGGATTGACGTAGTGACTAATTTCTGCCTCCTTTTTTATCTTATCACCCTGTTTATAGGGTCGATTTCCAGTACAATGTATGCCATTGAGTATGGCCAGCGGAATTTTTCTCAATGGAACCCGTCGATGATTCCTATTAAAATTATCATGGTGATTGGAATTTTCTTAATGATCTTACAGACTATTTCTACTTTTTTTAAAGATTTAGCCACAGCCAGAGGAATGAAAATCTCATGAGTCATGAAATGATAGCCCTCAGTATGTTTGGGGGAATGCTGATCATGCTGTTGTCGGGACAGCGGGTCTTTGCAGCAATTGGTTTTGTCTCGGCGACTGCGGCCCTGCTTCTTTACGGCAACGGGGCTGTTGAAATGCCGTTTAATGCGGCATTTAAGCTGTTCAACTGGTATCCCATGCTCACACTGCCCATGTTTATTTACATGGGCTATATCCTGTCCGAATCCGGTGTAGCGGATGATCTCTATGGCATGTTCCATGTCTGGTTTGGCGGATTGCGGGGCGGGCTTGCTATTGGTACTATCGGGCTGATGGTGGTTATTTCAGCCATGAACGGCTTGAGTGTAGCCGGAATGGCCATTGGTGCGACCATTGCCCTGCCGGAAATGCTCAGGCGCGGTTATGATAAAGTTATGATCACCGGGGTTGTCCAGGCAGGCAGTTCACTGGGAATTCTGGTCCCTCCTAGTGTTGTCCTGGTCCTCTACGGCATGATTGCCCGTCAGCCTGTTGGTCGGCTCTGGCTGGCCGGTGTCGTTCCCGGTTTTATGATGGCTGGTCTTTTTATTCTCTACATTATTGTCAGGTGTAAACTCCAGCCCGAACTTGCTCCTCTTGTCAGTAAAGAAGAACTGGACATGC
>JALXCX010000352.1 GCA_026990725.1 Desulfobulbaceae bacterium | reverse complement strand
GCATCTCCGGCAATGGCAATATTAATGGAGATTGGCAACAGGATCAGCAATGCCAGGTAATCCATGATCTTGCGAAGTATCGAGCGTCCACGCCTGGTATGCCAGATGCTGTTCATGGCCTCTTCCATGCTGGAAAAAACCATGATCACCGCAATCAGTAAGCCGATGATACCAAAGGCACCAAGAGCGGCAAAATTGGTATTATGGACGTACGTGAAAACTGTATCAACTGTTTCATGCAGATGAGCATTGAGCGACAGGGGGGCGTCTGCGGGCAGGTTGTTCTGTGCGGCTGTCGTTTCGGATTTTGCGGGGGACGTCTTGGCCCCGGGAGTGGGGATGGCTGCATCCTGTTGGGGGTCGAGCTGGTCGATGAGCCGGTAGGCAAAAGTCTGCAGCTGGTCATCACTGCCCAGTCCCTTGAGGATTGCTGTGCTCATGGCCAGCAGCGGGACAAGTGAGAGGATAATGGTAAAAGTCAGTGCAGATGCCCGCAGCGTAATGTGGGTACTGAAAAATTCCTGCACCATTATTATCAGCACCCGGAGTGTGCCGCGGACAGCCTTTATGAAGGGGCTGTCCTGTGGCTGGCAGGCAAAGGCCCATTGCACCAGGCGGCCTGTCTTCCAGGTTTGTTCACTGTTTTTGACTCTTTCCTCTCCTTGCATAACCAAGCTGTTTTGGAAAAAATAAATAAACTGCTTTAGGCCGTTACCTCTTTTTTGCTAATGGCTTCAGCTTTCACCCTGTCCAGCAGTTCAGACAAGACAGGTTTGATGTTTTCGCGCAAGTCACCGGCAACAAGAATAAACAGGAGGTCATCTCCTGGCTGATAAGTTCCAGATTCTGTCTCGATGATGATCTCGTAAATTCCCGGTTTCTTCAGGTATTCCTGTCGCAGCAAATCAATGAGTTGAAAGTCCACTTCCGTCTGCAGGCTGCTGACTTGACTATGATCCTGTCTGGACCAGTTGCGGACAACACCGTTGTGGACGAGGATCATGCCCACGTTTTCTGTGAAATCAGGCCGTTGTTTCAGCTCGGCAATAGTTTTTGAAATGTCCATTTGAGTCGCTCCTGTCTGTTAGGTTAAGGTCTGCGTTTGGCCGTTGCTTTTAAGGTGCGGATTGTTTTTGAACGGCCGCTGGCAACGAGTCGGCCTCTCGCCGGTATCCTGAGCTTTTGTCCCGGGTGAATGGTTCTCTTTCTGTTGAGGTGATTGGCCCTGATAAGCTCTTTTTGGCGTACGTGATATTTCCTGGCAATAGAAGAAACCGTGTCTCCCCTGCGGACTTTGTAAAACAGGGTTCTGGTCTGCCGGCTGTGGAACAGACTGGGGGGAACGGTCTTTATCTTTTTTCGTATGTATTGCGTTGCAGGAAGACGAAGAAGATATCCCTTAGGAACGTATTTTTTCCCCTTGAGCACCGGAGCCCTCAGGGCGGGATTTAAAAGGGCAAAGTCCTGCCGGGAAACCCTGAAATATTTGCGTAGGGAACTGGCTTTTGCAAACCCTTTAAGGCGCAGGGTGGCGCTTGCCCGGGGGCGGTCTTGAATGATTTGCGGGTTTTTTTCCAGTTTTTTTGCGACCCGCAGGGCAGCAAGAAATTCAGAGTAAAAGTTTTTTGAAGCAAATTTAAATATTTTTGAATTGTGTGAAATAAATATTTTTTCGTAGGATCCCAGCTGTTCACTGGCCCGGACCATGCCTGCGCGACCATAATTATACGCTGTTAAGGCCAGGGGCCAAGAGCTTAGCTGGCGGTAGTTTTCCCGAAGAAATTGGGCCGCAGCCTGTGTGGAAAGATACACATCTAATCGCTCGTCAATCACATCATTTATGGTAAGATATTGTCTGCCCGTAGCCCTGGTGAATTGCCAGAGTCCTGCAGCCGCAACCTTTGAATAGGCCTTTGGATTAAAGGATGATTCCACATGGGGCAGATAGGCAAGTTCTGCTGGCAGGCCTTTGGCCCGGAGGATTCTTTTTATGGAGGAGAGGTAGGCTCCTGAACGGATAAAACCCGTCAGAAACCGATCTTTCTGGCCAATCTGAAGCCGAATATTATCACGGGCCCTGCGAAATGAGGGGTGTCTGTTTTTTTTAAAAAGCGCAGCAATCCGGATTTCATCTTTGCTTGTCGGGGTGTTTCCCTCCGCAAGTGAAGAAAGGATACTTTTATATCTTTGTCGGGCAATTTTGACCAGTTGTTTGTTTATTCTGGCAGCGCCAGGAGTATTCCAGTCAACCAGATTGACAACGGTGTAAATAATATCAAGATCTTCCTTGTCGTGCAGGATGCCCTGGCGGGTTGAGTAGGTGCTGTATACTTTCTCCCAGAAGTTTACATTTGATTTGATAACAGGAAATATGGGAAATCTCGGACCGGCCATCGCCGGCAGGGCTGCGGACAGGATCGCGGCGATCAGGCTGAAGCAGAGGAGATTTTTTTTTAAGGCAGAAAACATAGATGTAAGCGGTTGTTTTTTATCAGGCCTGAGTTGTCCGGCTGGAGTGGTCAAAAGAAGACGAACAATATTTATAATTATAGCATATTGCTCAAAGAAAGGGCGAAAAAATGTAACTGTTCAGCTGAACCCCATAGTCGAGTCGTGGCTTACCTGCGGCGATCAGGCCGCCTTACATAGACGGGCTATAGTTCGTTGGCCTGCTTGCCGCCATATGGTGTGCATCTGAATAGTTACGAAAAAAATAGAGAGAAAGAGGTGAGGCCGTTATGTATATGCCGATAATTGGAACACTTGGTTACATTTTGTCCCCTGGCCGGGACAAGGTGCTGCTGGTGCATAGGAATGCCCGAAAGGAAGACCATCATCTGGGAAAATATAATGGTCTGGGCGGTAAAATGGAACCGGGTGAAAGTGTTCTGGCCTGCATGTCCCGTGAAATACTTGAAGAATCGGGCCTGAAGTGCCGCCAGATGACACTGCGGGGCACGGTGAACTGGCCGGGGTTTGGTCCGGAAGGAGAAGACTGGCTGGGCTTTATTTTTCTTATCACCTCTTTTACCGGGACACCTGTTGCCAAAAATGAAGAGGGTGAACTTGCCTGGCACCTGCTCAAGGATATTTCTTCCTTACCCATGTGGGAGGGAGACCGCTTCTTTCTGCCTCTTGTTTTTGATGATGATCCGCGACCGTTTCATGGGCACATGCCTTATCGTGACGGCTGTCCGCTAAGCTGGGAGTATTCCCGTTAGGGGTGCGTAAAAGCCTTGCGTTCATGAGTATTGACAGGTATAATTAATGGCTAAAATGTTTTCTTTAATTACAAAGACTTAAGGGGGTCGGGATGGCTCCTGCAAAAAGGGGGAGTATATTATGAATAAAAACGAAGAGCTTGTTCGTCTTGAAGAGTTTGTCGATAGTCTGCTCAATAAATACAATGATCTGAAAACGAAATATCATTCTCTTGAGGCAACTCTTGCCAGCCGTGATGAAACAATAACTGAACTAAAGGCTGATATCGCCGAGTTGGACAGTGAGCGTTCCGAGGTCGGCAGCAGGGTTTCCGGTTTGCTGGGCCGTATCGAACAGTGGGAGTCGGAGCAGGGCGGAGAGGAACCTGTCAATGATGCTGAAGGTATGCAGGGATCCCTTTTTGAAGAAGCCTCGGAAAATGGTTAAGGACGGCGGAGCTGTGTAAGCTATGGAAGAACGCCTTGTCAGTTTTACTTTGTTTGGGCAGCAGTTTTCTTTTTACAGTGATGCGCCTGAAGACGAGGTCGACGGGGCCATTGCCATGATTCGGGAGGAGCTTGAGGGGACCGATTTGGCGGCCCGGAGTACTGTGCCGTCCAGCACCATGCTGGTCCTGGGATGCCTGCGAATTGCCGCAAGGTATGTGAAGCTTGAGCAGGAGCACGCAGCCTTTCGGGCAAGTCAGGATCAGTCGATTGCCCATTTAATAGATAAGGTTTCTGAGGGGATCGATTGAAAAAGCGGGAAATTAGCTTTGCTTTTCCCCTGTATCTGCTTTATGTTGAAGTTGCTTAATACATACTATTCCCTGCGCTGTTTGTGATCTGCGGAGTATTGAGCCAACTCTCATTGATAGGGTAGCTTCTCTGTTGAATTATGGAAAACTTAATTGATTTCCAGAGGTCAACATGAGCATGCCCACCTAATTT
>JALXCX010000351.1 GCA_026990725.1 Desulfobulbaceae bacterium | reverse complement strand
CCTGAGGACAGATCTTCACGCAGGAGTAACACTCCCAGCATGCATCAGGCTCCTGATTGTAAGCCTTCATCTCCTCAACATTGAGAACCATCAGATCGTTCGGACAGATGTACATACAGGCGGTTTTGTCACCACCCTTGCAACCATCACATTTTGAAGGATCTACGTAACTTGGCATTAAACTACCTCCTCACTTGAATTTTCCTTGATGGCAACACCCATGTGCTGCCACGTAACCTCTCACACAAAAAAAGCAATGCCCACATAAGCGTATACCACACCGTGAGCCATTCCTTACTTCCCTGACTGTGAATAATTAACCATCTGTATTTCTGATGTTTTTTTGAAAAAAAGAAAGCACCAGAAAAAATGAACAATCACTCATTCGCAATCGATTAACTTTTAATTTGTTGCCTGTCTAATGTCAAGTAAAATCGACGCTGCAGAGCGTCCCAGAAATACTTACACTAACTATCAAAATTTCTCATAAACAGGTTAGGATAGTCCCGTTTTTATAGGACAAAAACTATACACGATGTCCGATTTTTGCTTTCCCTGTCAACTGTAGTCCCCCCTGGCAAGGACTTCTCTTGCCCTGGATCCGTCTGCGGGCCCGACAATACCCTCTTTTTCCATCATTTCAATCATCCTGGCCGCCCTGTTATAGCCAACCCGTAAACGACGCTGGACCATGGAAATTGACGCCTGACCAGTCTCTGTGACTACCGCTACCGCCTGATCATACTTTTCGTCATAATCAGCCTCATTACTGCCACCTGCGTCCGGTTCTTCTTCCACGACCTGAAGGACAGATTCATCATACTGCGCAGCCCCCTGCTCTTTGAGAAAACCTATAATCCGCTCAGTCTCCGCCTCTGATATATACGCCCCGTGGATACGCTGCAGCTTGGCCGCTCCAGGCGGGAGAAAGAGCATGTCCCCAAGCCCCAGCAGGTGCTCGGCTCCGGAGCCGTCAAGGATGGTTCGTGAATCAACTTTTGAGGAGACCTTAAACGATATTCTCGTTGGAAAATTTGCTTTAATCAGCCCCGTTAATACGTCAACAGACGGCCGCTGGGTGGCCAGCATGATGTGCATACCGGCAGCCCTGGCCATCTGCGCCAGACGGGCAATTGATGTTTCCACATCCTTTGAGGCCACCATCATTAAATCAGCTAACTCGTCAACAATGATTACAATATAGGGCAATTTTTCTTCCGCCACCTCATTATATGAAACAAAGGATTTAACCCGCATTTCCTCCAACAAACGGTATCGTCGCTCCATTTCCCGTACCGCCCAGAGCAATGCCCGGCTGGCCAATTTGGGCTCAACGACCACCGGATGAAGCAAATGGGGGATACCTTCATACACAGAGAGTTCAATGCGTTTGGGATCGATCATCAACAGACGCACGTCTTCTGGAGTGGCCTTAAATAAAATCGAAGTGATAAAAGCATTAATTGCCACTGATTTTCCGGCACCCGTTGCTCCAGCTATCAAGAGATGAGGCATTCGTGCAAGATCAGCAACAACCGGCCTGCCAATGACGTCAAAGCCAAGGGCCAGCGTAAGGTATGACTGAGCATTTCGATAATCCTTTCCCATGAGGATGTCCCGAAGAAAGACAGTTTTGCGGATAGGATTGGGAATTTCAATGCCGATAGCCGCCTTGCCGGGGATAGATCCGACAATACGTACCCTGTCAACTCGTAAGACCATGGCCAAATCGTCGGCAAGTGAAACAATTTTATTAATTTTAACCCCGGCTGCCGGGGCAAATTCATACGTTGTGACGACCGGACCAGGAGATACGCCTTCAACAGTCCCCTTCACTCCAAAATCACACAGTTTGGCCACCAGTATTTCGCTTACTTTGTAATAATGCTTACGGTCAACATCCTGATCGCTCTGGGTATTCTGATCAAGTAAAGTTAGAGGAGGGAGTTGATAGTCACCTCCTTTCAATGGTTGCAAAGAAAAATCTGATGCTTCCGGTTCAACCGGAGTTTCTCTTGGGACCGGCTCGTTAACAAGAGGCACAGTCGGGATGGCTTCCGGTACGGGCAACGGATCGGGCCGTGGCGGGTTGATATCTTTCTTCTCTTTTTTTCTCTTTTTAATTTTTTCCTGCTGTCTGGCCCTTTGCCTTTTCATCTTGTCCAGGTATAGACCTGGCTGTGAACAAAACCAGGTTGCAAAAGAAAAAACAGAAAATCGGACAGCTGCCATCAAGGAAAAAATCAACAACAAAGACAGCAGGAGCAAAGAGCCCACCTTGCCGACAACGCCCGAAAGAAGCCCCCAGACCAGATGACCAATGTATCCCCCGGGCATGATAAACACAGCGGGAAAGATCAGTTTATCGGTCATGGCCAGCAGGCCCGATGTGGATAAAAGGAGCCCGGTAATCCCTGCGACAATTGAGGGTAGTCTATTCATCCCGCCAAATGGAAAAAAAGAGGCGGCAGCAAGGTACAACAGAACAAAAACAGGGAAAAAAGAGGTTACACCCAGAAACGAAAACAGATAATGAGCTACATAATAGCCAAAGGTGCCGCACCAGTTTGCTCCGGGCTCCTGAACGGCCGCTGATTCACCCAGAAGGGGCTGCGCATAACTAACGAGACAAAGAAGTAAAAAGACTGCAAGAAACAGGCAGACAAGAGATATTATTTCCTGGTGAAACTCAACATCCTTTTTTTTTGCCTGGGCCATGGTCGGAAGGTACAGTAAGTATGAGATTAACCCCTGACAGCTCTACACGTTGACACCGTTTTTCAGGGAATTGAAGTAAAGAGGGCAGGCTTAATCAAAATGCAATCGCCTGCTTATCGTTGTCGAACAAAGTAAAAATGTAATCGCAACCGACAAACCAAAGCGCTTAGACGCAGGCCCTTTTACTCCGATCCTTATTGATCATGGTTATGTACACTATTATACAAGAAAAATCAAAAAGGAGAACGAAGAGTACCTCTCCTGCAGAGAAACAGCATTCTTGCCGGTTCTGCCTGGGCGCGCTTTTGCGGCGATACTGGGGAGTTACCCCGTCTTATCAATGTCTGGAAAAAAATGACAGCACGGACGACGAATAAAAACTGGTTGATAGCAGTTCGGGAAAAGAAGTGTCAGGATTTTTTATGTTCCGCTGGATTTTTCCGTTGTATACCGTCCAGGATACCGTTGATAAAGCCGGACGAATCCGGCTCTGCATAACGCTTGGCTATCTCCAGAGCCTCATTGATGGCAACTGTGGCAGGTGCGTCGTCGATGTGGAGTATTTCAAAAGTAGCAATTCGCAGGATGTTCCTGTCGACAAGAGCCATACGTTCGACCCGCCAGTTATGCGAATGGCCGCTGATCAAAGTATCGATTTCTTCCAGATAAACACAGATACCCTGAATGAGCTGCCGGGCATACGGCAGGGCTTTTTGCCCGGCATCAAAACAACCACAGAATTCGTCCAGTTCCGACTGCAGCTCTTTTGGGTCACAGGAACGTTCCTGAAAGTCGTGACTAAAAAGAAACTGAAGAGCAAGTTCCCGGGATTTACGCTGAAGCCCCATAATCTCACAAAGTTAAATTCAAAAATCCGGCAACAGCGGAACCGAGGTTCCAAGACTTACGCCCTGTCAACAGCTTCCTTTTCAGGAAAGGACTTCCATAAGGTTGATCATTTCAAGTGCGGCGGCAGCAACGTCAGAGCCTTTGTTTCCAGCCTTTGTACCGGCTCGTTCAATGGCCTGCTCAATGGATTCGGTCGTCAGGACGCCAAATAGAACGGGAACGCCTGTATCAAGCATAACCTGCGCACTGCCCTTGGCTACTTCACCGGCAACAAAATCGAAATGGGGCGTGGCCCCCCGAATAACCACACCAATGCAAATCACGGCATCATACTTTCCGGATTTAGCCATTTTCTGAGCAACCAGAGGAATTTCAAAGGCGCCGGGTACCCGGGCCACATCAATATCGCCCCCTGCAACACCGGAACGAACAAGTGTATCCATTGCTCCTTCCAAAAGTTTTTCGGAAATAAAGGAGTTGAATCGCGCAACAATAATACCGATTTTACGCCCCTGGCCCTGTAGACTGCCTTCTATATAATTTGCCATCTGCTTCCCTTTCAACAATTTGCAGGCAACAGGCTATCCCATTGCCTGCAGCTTATTCTTCTTTCATTTTTGCATTTGCCGCGTGT
>JALXCX010000350.1 GCA_026990725.1 Desulfobulbaceae bacterium | reverse complement strand
TGGCTGGTCACTTTGGTCCAGTCATGCTGGTTAGTCCGGAATCCGCTCCTTTTTGGGGAAGAGTTTCAGTAAAAGAAAAATCGACAAGCTGATAATTATGAGATACAGGGCAAGATTGGGCATATCCCGGTTTTCCGGGCGAACAAGGCCCAGAAGGCCGAGTACCGTCATAAATTCATATCCCTGTCGCTGAAAACGAACTATTTTATTGAGCACAAAGAAATTAATGGCTGGTACGATCAGGTCAAGAAGCAGTACCGGCGAGAACATGTTGACAGATACGGCTTTCAACTGGAGCAGGGCTATAAAGTAGAGCTTGTTGACTGTGACAGCCAGCAGAAGAATGATCAGCAGCCAGTTGATCCACTGGTTTTCCCGGCGGCCCGGACCTGTCGGGAGATGGTTGAGATACCAGACCAGATCATCCCGGTTGTCTTTTGTGAGCAGTTGTTGTAAAATTTTTTGTTTGCCTGTGCCCTTTTTCAGGGCATTGAGGACTTCGCGTTCCAGGGGGTCGGCCATAATATTTTATCGGGGCAGAGAAATTGGAAAAAGGATAAGATCTAAATAAATTTCAAAAAATACCCTAAACACTTCGGAAAGGCAATTTATTCCGTTTTATGGTATGTAGCGCAAGCACATTATAAGTTAATTCTTGACAAAAAAATAAGATAATATTACGCCAAATTGTACAAAAATGTATCCTGAAACGGGATTTGTTATCAAAAAATAACCCTTTGTTCTGTAAGGAGAGAGAGTCATGGCAGGAAATGAAGATAAAATTGAAAGTTTACTCAAAGCCGGAAAAACCTTTGATCCACCCGTTGAAGGACGTGATCAGGCCTGGGTTAAATCCATGGATGAATACCGGGCAATTTATAAGCGCTCCATTGACGATCCGGAAGGTTTTTGGGCTGAACGTGCCGAAGAGCTTGTTACCTGGGATAAAAAATGGGACAAGGTGCTTGAGTGGGATTTTGAGAAGCCGACCATTAAATGGTTCGATGGCGGTAAGCTGAATATTTCCTACAACTGCCTTGACCGCCATCTCACCGATGGGCGCCGGAATAAGGCCGCACTTATCTGGCAGGGCGAACCCGATGAAGATGTTCGAGTGTATACCTACCAGATGCTGCACACCGAAGTCTGTCGTTTTGCCAATGTGCTGAAGAAAAAAGGTGTGAAAAAAGGCGACCGGGTGTCCATTTATCTGCCCATGATCCCTGAGCTGGCTATCTCATTGCTGGCCTGTGCCCGTATTGGTGCTATTCATTCTGTTGTTTTTGCTGGCTTTTCTGCTGTAGCTCTCCAGAGTCGTGTGCAGGATTGCGAGGCAAAGGTTCTGATTACCTCTGATGCGGTTATTCGTGCTGGAAAAACCATACCTCTTAAACCCAATGCAGATACTGCGCTTGAAGGGAGTGATTCTGTCTCCAGCTGCATTGTTGTTCAGCGGGCCGGAAACGAGGTCAACATGCAGGAAGGACGTGACACGTGGTGGCATGAGGAAACTGCCGCCGAAGATATTTCCAGCGAGTGTGCTCCTGAGTCCATGGAGGCTGAAGATACTTTATTTATTCTTTACACTTCCGGTTCTACCGGGAAACCAAAGGGCGTCGTCCACACCACGGGTGGGTATCTCACCTATGCAATGCACACTGCTCAGTGGGTTTTTGATTTAAAAGATGATGATGTTTACTGGTGTACTGCAGATATTGGCTGGATTACGGGACATTCCTATATCCTGTACGGCCCCCTTGGCCTTGGGGCAACTTCGTTAATGTTTGAAGGTGTTCCGTCCTATCCCGGGCCGGACCGTTTTTGGCAGATTGTGGAAAAATTCAAAGTGAATATTTTCTACACCGCACCTACAGTCATCCGGGCGCTTATGAGGGAAGGCGAAGAGCCGACAAAACGTTGGGATCTTTCCAGTCTTCGTGTCTTGGGATCTGTTGGCGAGCCAATCAACCCTGAGGCATGGATGTGGTATCATGTGAATATCGGGAAAGAGAAACTGCCGATTGTTGATACCTGGTGGCAGACAGAAACAGGCGGCATCATGATTTCTCCTCTTCCGTATGCGACCTCTTTAAAACCCGGTTCAGCGACTTACCCGCTGCCGGGTATTGATGCGGCTATTTTTGATGAAGAGGGGAATGAGGCTGCGCCCAACGAAGGTGGCCATCTGGTCATACGGAAACCTTGGCCTGGTATGCTTCGCGGCGTTTTTGGTGATCCTGAGCGTTTCAAGAAAACCTATTTTAACCGCTACGACGATACATATGATCCTGAAGATGGTGCCCGCAAAGATGAGGATGGCTGTTTTTGGATCATGGGCCGTCTTGATGATGTTATCAATGTTTCTGGTCATCGTCTTGGAACTGCAGAAATTGAGTCGGCGCTGGTTTCCCATGCAGCTGTTGCAGAAGCTGCTGTTGTCGGTATGCCGCATCCTGTCAAGGGGCAGACGATTTTTGCTTATGTAACACTTATGGCATCGGCCAAAGAGTCTGATGAACTGCTGGCAGAGCTTCGCATGCATGTCCGTGCAGAAATCGGACCTATCGCCACTCCCGAGGTCATCATGTGGGCTCCTGGTTTGCCCAAAACCCGGTCAGGTAAAATTATGCGCCGCATCCTTCGTAAGATTGCCGCTGATGATTTTGATAATTTTGGTGATACATCCACTCTGGCTGATCCTTCAGTTGTGGATAATCTGGTGTCAGGAAAGAAAAGTCTGTAACGAACAGGTTAGGAAGAGGTACCGGGCAAGACCCTGACAGATAAAGGCAGGATGCGAAAGCGTCCTGCCTTTATTGTTTGTTTGTAACTGTTCATCCAGAACAGTTTAGTAGTCGCTTCATTGCCCCGAGGTATTAAGCAGTATTTGAGGAGCTGGCCAGCCCCGGACACCTTTTTGCAGAATTGCCAGCCGCTGGGCATTAATCCCTTCCCCGGCCAGGTAGGCATAGGCTCTTTGAGACGCCCGGGTGCCCCGTGGCCCAACGATTATTACAGGGTTGGTGTTTTGTTGGAGTGTCGCAAGAATTTTTTTTATCTGCCCGGTTTCTTTATCGGTTTTTACTGGGTAGGCATCTGTTTCGAGTGAGGCGAAAAAATGATGGAGGAGGAAAGATTTTTTCTTCTGGATATCAACAATGTTCACCGGTTTCTTTTCCTGCAGGGTCTTGAGCAGGTTGTCACCGGTAATGATGTTGTACCGGGCACCGGCAAATGTCCATGTGGCGAAGATAAAGTACAGGGTGGTTGCTGCAAATCCGATTCTGTATTTCATGGGTTCCTCAGTATCTGCTGTTGAAAAATATGGAGCCTTTTACTTTTTATATCATGCCACATGGTGGCACGCAAGTTGTTTGTTGTGCCCCTGCGTTGCCGCTTGGCGGACGGCGCTGGAACAAAGGTTGCCATGTCGAAATTGTGGGAGTATGATTGCATCATTTATGAGTAATGAGTTGTGTTTTTCCCTGAAATTGAAATGCAGAATTGCCAGCAGGTTCTGCTCTGGAGAATAGCTAATGGTTGTTGCAGGTGATGTGCATTCTGAAGCGCCGGAAGTGGTTGTTGAATTTCTGGCCAATATTATGCCTTTTAATGAACTCGATGGTAAAATTCTTCACGATGTGGCCAAACATGTCAAAGTCGATTTTTTCCCCAAGGGGACAAAAATACTCACTGCAGGAGAAACTGAACTTTCTCATCTTTTTCTTATCCAGCAGGGAGGGGTCAAGTCGTCTATTGTCGATGACGAAGGTGAAGTCACCTTAAAGGATTATCGTGGTGAGGGGTCCTATATAGGGGCTTTGCCAATTATCCGGGGCACTGCCGCCAACCTTGATATTGAAACAGTGGAGGACACGTTTTGCTTTTTACTGCCGCGGGATATTTTTCTTGATTTAATTAATACGCAATCCGGATTTCCTCAGTACTATCTGAAGAGTTTTTCAGAAAAAATAGTAAACACCGCCTACACGGAACTGCGCAGTCATAAAATGACACGCCGTGGTGAAGAGGATTTGTACCTGTTTTCCATGCAGGTGGGAGATATAGTCAAACAGGATCCCCAAACAGTTTCAACAAAGACCACCATTCAGCAAGCAGCAAAAATAATGGCCGAGTGCCGGATTGGTTCCCTTCTCGTTCATTCCCCCGATAATCCAGAGGATGTCATCGGAATTGTTACTGATCGTGATCTGCGCAACAAGGTACTGGCGAAAGGGCGTG
>JALXCX010000349.1 GCA_026990725.1 Desulfobulbaceae bacterium | reverse complement strand
TCATCCCGGTACCGGATAAGGAAGCCGGTGAGTTTGTTTCCTTTGGTGGCCTGTTTGGTGAATCTGCGATCCTGCCAGTGCGTAATGTAGGAAAATCCAGCCGTTTCATGGCGTTTGGCGGTAAAATACCGGCTCCTATTAACAGCTTGAAGAATTAACGACATGACGCTGCCTTCGATCATCACTTTCAGCCTTGCCATGTTTATCCTTGCAGCCACCCCTGGCCCGGGAGTCTTTGCGACAGTCGCCAGTAGCCTATCCTCGGGATTTAGACAAACCCTGTTTCTCATCGCAGGTATTATTCTTGGAGATCTCTTTTACCTGCTTTTTGCTATTTTTGGTCTGTCATTTATTGCCCAGACCATGGCCGAAGTCTTTACCCTCATTCGTTTTGTTGGCGGCGGCTACCTTGTGTATCTGGGTATAAAAATATGGAGGATTGCTCCACAGTGTCATTTGCCGAATCAACCTGTGCAGACTCTTCCCGGCCGGCAGCAATTTATTTCAGGCCTGTTCATCACCCTGTCAAACCCTAAGGTTATTATCTTTTACTGTGGTTTTTTACCAACCTTTATCAATCTGAAAGATTTACCGTATACCGACATCATGACCATTGCCATCTTGGTTACCCTGATACTTGGTTGTATCCTGTGTGGCTACAGCTACGCCGGAAGCCGCACCAGAAGGCTCTTTTCTTCCTCCACTGCCATGCGTTATCTCAACCGTAGCGCTGGAGCAGTCATGGCAACAACTGGTATTGTCATAGCAACAAGGTCTTAGTCATTATTGTGAAAAATTTTTTCCAACTTATCAGTTCAACCGATTTTCTCCTGCTCTTTGAACGGTTCAACCCTCTTGAAGCAGAATCTCCCGGCCTGCGAAACTGTGGCGGCAGGGTGCTGGCAACCACCATAACATCCCCGGAATTCCTGCCCCCTTTTGCCCGTTCCACGATGGATGGTTTTGCTGTTCGAGCCAGAGACACTTTTGGCTGCAGTGAGTCAGAGCCCGCATTGCTGAGTATCATCGGTGAAATTGCCATGGGAAGTTCAGGTAAAGACGTAACGCTTCACCCGGCTCAGACCGCCCATATCTGGACAGGTGGTGAACTGGCAGACAGGGCCGATGCCGTTGTCATGATAGAATACACCCATCAACTTGATGAATATACTGTAGAAATTTTTAAACCTGTTGCGCCTGGTGAAAATATCCTCCGGGCTGGAGATGATATTAAACGTGGCGATGAGGTTTTAAAAAAGGGCCGGAAACTCCGGCCACAGGATCTGGGAGTTTTAGCAGGACTGGGCATAACATCAGTGCCTGTTCACAGACAACCGGTTGTGGCCATAATTTCAACAGGCGATGAGCTTGTTTCCGCAGATTCAAGACCGGGACCAGGCCAGATACGTGATATCAACTCAACTACCCTGGCCGCTCTTGTGGAAGAATCCGGAGGTATTGCCCGCACTGTTGGTATCATCGGAGATGATTATGAATCCATGTCTGCTGCCTGTGAAAAGGCGTTGCAAACAGCAGACATGGTACTGCTTTCCGGTGGCAGTTCCGTGGGAAAGAGAGACTTTACCCTCAAAGTTCTCAAACGTCTTGAGCATGCCAGGTTGCTGGCCCATGGCGTTGCAATCAGGCCTGGCAAACCGACGATTCTTGCCCAGATAGGAAACAAGGCTCTTTTTGGTTTACCCGGTCATGTGGGTTCAGCCATGGTTGTTTTTTATCTTTTTGTCAGGCCACTTCTTCGTCGCCTGTCTGGAGAAAGCACCGAGCTTGGTTTAACCTCGATCCAGGCCGTGACTGGCGAGCAAATACCATCGGCTATTGGCCGGGAAGAATATGTCAGGGTACAGCTTGTTGCCCAACAGGGCGGAAGACCACCGCTTGCCATACCTGTTTACGGAAAATCAGGTCTTTTATCGCCACTTGTCAAAGCTGATGGTTTACTGGTCATTGATAGAGACAGCGAAGGCATGGATAAGGATACAACTGCCAGGGTTTTGCTGTTTCCCTTGGTGAATTGACATGACAATGCCACGCATTTCTGAACATGCCATGAAGCGGGGACTTGCATTGTGCCCATGGCTGCAACCGAGTCACTCCAGTCGTATCGGCCTGCGTTCATCATTTTTTTCTGGCCTCGCCTGACTGATTTTATTCAGCATGCTTATGCTGAATAAACAGCCGGTAACACAATATAAGAACAGACGCCTTCTGTACACCTCTTGATTGAAGTTTGGCCTGATCGACCAAGTATCCCACTGTAGGCTGCCTTGAAAAATAGTCATTTCGTTCGAGTTCAAGAAACAGTGAAAAATGAAAGCACAGCATATTAGTCATATGTGAGCATTTCATTTTTCGCTGTGACGCAGAAATCGGGCGAAAGGGCTATTTTTCAAGGTAGCCTGTAATCTAATCAGATGCCGGGAGTCTGGCGGAGTTAGAACTTCTCTTCAACAACCACCCACTTGAAGTGGGTGGTTGTTGAATGGCCTTCATTACAAAACACCGAGAACAAGGAGATTGATAAGGCCAATCAAAAAACCAAGCAACGCTCCAAAGAGATTGATGTATCGAAACTGTTCTTCCATGATCGACAGGAGAAGTCTTTCGAGGCGCAGCAGATCAAGAGAATCGACTTTTTCCGTCACCATGACTTTAATGTTAAGCGAATCCACCAGCCCGGGAACCTCTTTTAACAGCATTCGATTAGCGCTGGTCACTATAAAATCAGTGATACTTTTATGGACACCTGCCGGTAGCAGATCCTGGAGGATGCCCACGGGTCTCGCTGCCTGTTTATCAACCATTCTGGTAAGCATTGCATCGAGCCGTCGCCGGAACATGTCTGACCTGAGCAGCGATATCAGTTGACTGGTGAGATCAGTTGTTAATTTTTCTTCATTGGCACCAGGCAAAAGTAAACCTCTCAGATCGGCAAGAGTAATATGTCCATTATCAAGCATTTCTTCGCATTGATTACGTACCATGAACGACAATGCCTTGCTGACTCCCTCAGAACGCAGCACGGACGAGATTTGTTCGGATGCCTGCCTGCAGAGTGATTTTTGGCGTTCAGTATCAAGTTTTACGAGTAACTGATAAAGTGGCGTTTCAAGATATTTCTGTGTCTGCCGGGTCAGAGCGTCGGCTACCCTTTGCTGGACATCATCTTTTTGGAGCCACCGGGCCAAGTCATCTTCTTTGTCTTCCAGATAGCAACGAATTTTTTCCTGCAGGGTTTCCAAATCAAAAAAACCACGGGCCATGGCACCCATGGGGCCTAAAGTTTCCAGAAAATGATCGACACCGTCACAGATTGCTTTGATGATTCGCTCTCTCATGGTCGGTTCTGCCAGTATCACCGCCAGATGTTGCAGAACAAGCGGTGCCTGCCTTTGAATAATTTCAACAATCAAATCCTGGAACTCTTTTGGTAGAATATCTGCGACTGTTTTTCCCTGCGCAGCCGCCGTACCAAGAGATGTCTCAAGGTATGATGCCAGCCATTTTTCAACGTCACTTCCGGCGAGAAAGGTGGCGATAAATCGATCGACGGTTGCATAAAAATCATTGCGCTGATCGGCTGTGACCAGTGAATCCAGTTCTTTTTCACCAAGGAATGTCAACTGCTCTAACAGCGCATTTCTGACAGCTTTTGCAAAAGAGTCCGAACCAATGTAGGTATGTAATCCTTGGCGAAGCTGATATTTTACCGTTCGCAACCCCACCTTGAGGTACGCCTTGAAACGCTGGGGGACAATGGTTGCGACCGGGCCTAAATCTTTGGTCAGGGCGGTTTGTACCCGCTCGTCAACCAGCATAAAAAGATGGTCCTGAAATCGTTCTGTGGAAAGGGCCCCACCTATATCATTTGCCGTTAACAGATGATCGCCAACCATCTCGCCTATATTCTCTGCAAGTTCATGACGCTTAGAGGGAATAACACCCGGCGTCATGGGGACACGAATACCCCAGATGTGCCATGCCCTGAGTGGACGAAATAACATCCGTATAGCAATCTTGTTGGTGAGATAACCTATAAAGGCCCCGAGCAGTGGCGGGCCGGCATATGAGATGATAGCCGTATATTGAAAATCCATAACAAAATAAATTATAATAAATCCAGCAATTGCCGGGGTGAGTGTATAAGTTGTTGCGCCCCATGTGCTGCAAGCTCATCTGCAGAACGAAACCCCCATAAAGCGCCAACCGGATACATGGAAGCCTTGCAGGCAGTTTGCATGTCAGTTGCCGTATCCCCAAGAAATAATATTTCAGCGGGTTGCAGTTGCAGTAACGTTGCTATTTCATGGGCCCCGGCAGGATCAGGCTTCCTGGGAATAGTGTCCCGGGCCCCTGAGAGAGGGTAAAAATTCCAATCAGGCAGGAGTTTGTGGACACAAACCTGGGTGAATTCGTGGGGTTTGTTGGACAAAATTGCCATTTGAATACCTTTTGCCTGCAGCCCATTGAGCATAGTATCAACGCCATCGTACATGCGACTCTTTTTATCCCAGTTATGGCTGTAATCCGCCTTAAAATCATCTGTTAAACGGGCCATAAATTCGGTCGTTCTTTTGTTGTCAGGAACAATTCTTTCTAAAAGTTTTGTCAATCCTTCTCCAACAAAATAGCGGTAGGATGCCACCGGGTGTGTCGGCAGACCATGGGCTGTAAGAACCCTATTGGCTACATCGGCCAAATCATCAAGTGTATTGAGCAATGTGCCGTCCAGATCAAAGATAACTGCCTTGAATGTCATATATAATTCCTTTCAGCCCTTTTGTTAAATCTTCCCGTTTCTTGATTACTTGATTGGTCAGAAGAAGATAAAGCACAATATTCTGTACGTCCACATTTTTTCGCAATAGACTAAAAGATGTTGCCACCTGTTGTCAAAGCCTGTGTTTCAAGGACGTAAATATACGTTTACCTTGGAAATCCTTGCTTTTTCGTGTATAGATTATTGATTACATACTACATAATTTTTTGCGGGAATAAAGCAATGACTAAAGTAATAGCACTCGCCGGTAAAGGTGGAACAGGAAAAACAACAACATCGGCTCTCCTGCTGAAATACTTGACAAGTCGGGACATGACCCCGGTTCTTGCTGTTGACGCAGATGCCAATGCCAATCTCAACGAATTACTTGATGTTCCAGTTCATTCCACCCTTGGCGCAATCCGTAAAGAACTCAAGGGAGATATTCCTGCCGGCATGAGCCGTGATCAATACATGGAGATGAAAATCCATCAGGCCCTGATCGAAGACTCCGGATATGACCTGATGGTCATGGGACAACCCGACGGCCCTGGCTGTTATTGTGCTGCCAACCAATATCTGGCCATGACCATGGATAAACTTGCAGAGAACTATCAGTATATTATTGTCGATAACGAAGCCGGTATGGAGCACTTAAGCCGGATGAATTTACGAAGTATTGACTATCTTCTCATCGTTTCAGATCCCTCGGCCAGAGGTATCATGACAGCGAGGCGAATTGCTGATATCACCGATCCGCTGCAGCTTGATGTAAAAAAACAATTTCTGTTGGTTAATCGTGCGCCTGACCCTGTCTCCCCTGCCCTGCAGGAAAAGATTGATGAAGCGGTTGATAAGGCCGACATGAATCTAGCCGGGGTTATTTCATCAAGCGATGATCTCATTGACCAGGAACTCAGCGGTACATCGTATCTGACCCTTGGTCAGGATACCCAGGTCATCCAGGAGGCTTTTGCAATTTTTGATGCAATCTTCAACAAGTCTTAACCAGAAAAAAGGCAACATTGTGTATTCGTTTCCTTTTTTTCTCGTTCATCTTCTCATACCATTTTTCAAAACATGGATACAACGGCAGACAACGATCAGGTAATGGTCGACCTTACCAGGGTAACAAAAATGTACCCCCCCGACGTGCAGGCTCTCTCAGACATCTCCCTGCGAGTCAATAGAGGTGAAATCCTTTTTCTAACCGGCATGAGTGGGGCAGGAAAAACAACGATCCTCAGACTTGTCAGCGCAATCGAGACGCCTACCAAAGGTTTCATTGAGGTCGCAGGACACGATTTAAGTAAAACTTCACGCGCCAATATCCAAAAGCTTCGCCGCCACATTGGTGTTGCCTATCAAAATTTTAAACTGTTGCCGGAAAGAACCGTTGCCCAGAATATTGCCATCTCAATGGAAGTCGATTATCGGAGTCGCGTTTTTATCCGCAAACAAACCCGTGACCTCTTAAGTCGCCTTGGTTTGAGTGACAAGCATAATACCCGGGCCGGAAAACTCTCTAGAGGTGAACAGCAACGTGTCGCCATTGCCAGAGCTGTGGCAAATAAACCTGATCTTATCCTTGCTGATGAGCCAACCGGTAACTTGGATTCTGAAACCACCAGGCTGGTGATGGATCTGTTCCATGATTGCAACGAGACTGGTGCTACCCTTATCATTGCCACCCACGATGATGCCATATACCAGGCATCAAACAACAGGGTCATACAGCTTTCCCATGGTGAGATTATCGATAACACCCATACAGCTTTTCCCTCGTCTATGACGAGTGACACGGAGACGGCCCAATGAAAAATTTTCTTCTGGCTATACTCCATCAGGCCCGATTGAACTGCCGGCTCAGTTGGCGCACACAGCTCATATCACTGATGACCATTACGTTGTCTGTCCTGATATTTTCTTTTTTTTATCTCCTTTACACCAATGCCCAAAATGCCGGCAAACATCTTGGTGATGAACTTCGTCTGATTGTCTATCTTGATGAAGAGCCCGGGGTTGAGCTACAGGAACAATACCGTCTGAAAATACTGAAGTTTGACAATGTAGAAAAAATATCATTTGTAACCAGTACCCAGGCCTATGATCGTTTTAAAAAACAACTGGGTAATGACAACGATGTTCTGGCAGATATCCCGCAGGATTTTTTACCCCCTTCAATGGAAGTCTACCCGGTACGATCTTTAAACAGTCTTTCCCGCATCAAAAGATTTTCAGATTATCTCAAAACCCTGCCTGGGGTTATAAAGGTTCAATATGGTCAACAGTGGGTTGAACGCTTTTATTCTTTTATCAGATTATTGCGATTTGTCGTTCTTTTATCAGGTTCCCTGCTTATTTTAACGACAACCTTTATGCTTGGTCACTCCATTCGTCTAACGCTCTTGACCAGACAAAAAGAACTGGAACTTCTTCGCCTCCTTGGTGCATCAAACAGCTATATTCGCCTGCCATTTTTTCTTGAAGGCGCTCTGCTCGGATTACTTGGCTCTGTTGCCGGGTTATCGGCCCTCTATATGCTTTACAACTGGATTACACTAAGGTTTACAGGGTCTGCGATGCTGGGAATGTTTAATTTTGATTTTTTTCCCATTCCCATCCTGGCCTTGATTGTCTGTCTTGCGGTTTTTCTCTGTGCCGTGGGCAGTTTCTCATCCACCAGGAAAGTACTCAACCTGTGATCATGACATACCGGCAAAGTCATTATTCAAGCATTGTCGTCTTGGCCACGTGTCTGTTTGTCTTGTCACTTGTCCCGGCCGGACGGGCTGCCAAAAAAAATCCAGGTAAATCCATTCGGATAAATATTAATAAAATCAGTTTGGGGATATCACTCCACCAGAAAAAGATACGGCAAGCCGAAAAACAAGAACACAGCGTCCTCAATGAACTTGCCCGCATTGACCAAAACCTCCAGGAGCAGCAGGAAAAAATAGAGAATCTGCAAAAACGGTTACTGGCCCAGGTACGGCTTCTCGCCCAACGAGAAGGTCAACTGACTGAAGCAATAACGGCCCGGGACAACGTTTTGCAACACCTGCAGAAACGATTACGCTCTTTTTATCTGATGGGAAAAACAGGTCTTCTCAATGTAGTCTTTTCCCAACAAAGTCTCCCTGAACTCATGTTGTTCTCTGACGCATATAAACGACTTATACTCTATGATAAATCCGTTATAGACAGATACAGGGCCTCGGTGACGCAACTACAACAGGCCCGCCTGGCCCAGGAGTTAGAAAAAGGAGTCCTCCAGCAATTTATCTCGCAATCTGAAAATGACCAAAAAGAGCTTGCTCGTTTAAAAGGAGAAAAAGAGCACCTGCTCACCAGAATAAAGACAAAGAAAAGTTTGTATAAACAGGCTCTTCAAGAGATGGAAAAAGCTGAGGATGACTTAACAAAAACCTTGGCAGCGATCAAACATAAAGAGGCCCTGAAAAAACAGGGCTTCAGGCTCAGTAAGGGTAAGCTGGCACCACCTGTAAAAGGCAAACTGATCCGTCGTTTTGGAGAAGTTGAAACAGATATGCTTAAACACGGTCGTAAGGCAAAAGGCATAACTATTGCAACAACAGGTGAAGCCGCTGTTCGGTCAGTATATAAAGGAAAAGTCACCTTTGCCGGATATAAACGTGGTTATGGCAACATGATTATTATTGATCATGGCTATAAATATTTTACGGTTTATTCACGTCTGGATACCATTGTTGTCCATAAGGGAGAAAAAGTCAAAAAAGGTAGCTTGCTGGGGTCCACCGGCGGCATGTCGACCCTTTTTTCCAAGGGTTTGTATTTTGAAATCCGGCATGGTTCAAAGCCCATGAACCCATTGCGATGGTTACGTAAGAAATCTTATTAGGCCCTTTTTTTAGGTTAATAAACGGTTTTCCATCCCTGCCCCTGGCAGCGGGGTAATAATTACTAAAAGACATAACACAAAAAATATTACCAATATCGGTATAACTGCCTCTGCATCGCTGTGAGAAGAGCAGATTCCTGTTTTGACCGATTGGTTATTAACGTCTGCAAGCTTAACTTATTGTTTGGAATATCCATGAAATATATCAACGTATTCTTTTTCATAGTTGTCACCTTGTCGACAGGGTTTTCTTACGCCCACGATAGTGTTCAACAAAATGAAACAAGAGAAACAAAAACTTATCACTCACTTGAAACATTTGCCAATATTCTCGATTTGCTAGAGAAACATTATGTCGACGAGATAGATCCCCATACAGTTATTACCGGTGCCATCAATGGTATGTTGACGTCTCTTGACCCCCATTCATCCTACATGCCCCCTGAAGATTACCAGGAACTGCAGGAGGAAACAAAGGGAAGCTTTACGGGTATTGGCATAGAAATAACTGTTAAAAATGGGGTGTTAACTGTTGTTTCACCCATTGAAGGCACCCCGGCATTTCGTCAGGGATTGCAGGCCGGCGATCAGGTTCTGCGCATTGATAATCACTCAACCAAGAGTATGACCCTCATGGATGCCATCAAGCTCCTGCGTGGGGTGAAAGGTTCCAAGGTGACAATAACCATTCATAGAAATGGCTGGCAGGAACTCCATGATATGGTACTTGTTCGTGATGTCATCCCCCTCCATTCCGTTAAAGCGCTTATTCTTGAGCCTGCGTATCTCTATGTACGTATCACTAATTTTCAAGGTACTACAACCCATGACCTGAGGATCGTTTTACAAAAGGCGACCAAAGGACATGACCTCAAAGGTTTAATTCTTGATCTTCGTGGCAACCCTGGAGGTCTACTCGATCAGGCCGTCAAGGTCGCAGACATTTTTATTAGCAAGGGAATTATTGTCTCCACTAAGGGACGAAATCCGGATCAGGACCTGATTTTTGAAGCCCATCACAGTACTGACAAGTATGATTTTCCCATGATTGTTCTGGTCAATGGTGGCTCTGCAAGTGCATCGGAAATTGTCGCAGGAGCGTTACAGGATCACAACAGGGCCATCATTATTGGTACGGTCACCTTTGGCAAGGGCTCTGTCCAAACCATTGTTCCCTTACCGGATGGTGCCGGCCTTCGGCTGACCACAGCCAGATATTACACGCCCAGCGGAGACTCTATTCAAGCAACCGGCATTATACCGGACATGGTAATACCCTTTGAGGCATCCACCAAACCGGGAATAATTGCCAATGGTGGTTGGTCTGTGCGTGAAAAAGATCTGCCCCACCATTTTGCCAATCAGCAAAACAACGGTCATAACAAAGATATTAAAAAAACAGCCGAGCAAAAAGAGGTTGAACAACGACTGGCTACGGATAACCAGCTGCGCACAGCACTTTTTCTCTTAAAAAATGTCAGCACAAAAGAACAGGTGTCAGCTGGTCTGTACGATAATTAGCAGTATCTTGAACAACAATTTTGTCGATAACTGCGTGTAAGACTGACAAGACAGCTCTTACTTTTTGGCAACTTGCGGATGCGCATGGTCGTACACTCGGGTCAAATGTTCCATATCAAGATGCGTATATTTCTGAGTTGTTGATAAACTCACATGGCCCAGCAGTTCCTGAACCGTTCGCAGGTCCAGCCCCATTTCCAGAAGATGGGTGGCAAATGAGTGGCGCAAGGCATGGGGGGTTACCCTGACCCCTATTCCGGCCCTTACTCCATACTTGCCGATGATCCGTTCCACGCTACGGGCGGTGAGCCTTGCCCCTCTGCTGTTTAAAAATACAGCATCACGTTCAGGGGCGTGTCCACGTTTTATGCGTGCAACAATGAGATGATCGCGGGAGGGAAACCAGTTATGCAGTGCGTCTGAAGCTGCACTGCCAAACGGGACAATCCGTTCTTTGCTCCCCTTGCCTTTGACTTTCAGCATGCCTGAGTCAAAATCCAGATCATCCATGTTGCGCGAAACAACTTCAGACACCCGCATACCTGTTGAATAAATGAGTTCCATTAATGCCCTGTCTCGAAGAAAGAATGTGTCGTTGGAGTGAGGTTCTTCCAGTAGAGAAAACACTTCATCAACGGTTAAAAAAACAGGTATGTGCTGCGCCAGTTTTGGTCCTGCAACTCCGGAGAGCGGGTCATGGCTTATCCTGCCTTCACGGGCTAGAAATCTAAAAAACGTTCGCAGAGCAGACATTTTTCTGGCAACAGACGCACTGGAGTTTGCCCTATAGAGCATTGCCAGGTAGGTCTGGATATGAGAGGATGCAATGTCTGCGGGGAGGACATCTTCTCCAATACTTTTAAAAAATTCAGTCACATCACGAGTATACCCATCCACGGTGTGAAAAGAATACCCTCGTTCAACCTTGAGCCAGTCGGTAAAGTCTTTGAAATAATGGTTATTCATGAATCAGGAGTTGAAAGCATAAAACATTACGTTTACTATGAACAATTTCAGTCGATCATTATACTCTACTTTACAAATGTCAGCATAAATTATGCTGTAACCGTTTCGTCAGGATCTGAAAATGGCCAAAAGAACATTTGAAAGCGCATTACATAAACTGGAACAGATTACCTCTGAGTTGGAACAGGGCGAGATGGGGCTTGATAAAAGCTTAAAGAAATTTGACGAAGGTGTACAACTGGTCAATTTTTGTCATGACAAGCTTGACGAAGCCCGAAGCAAAGTTGATATGCTGCTCAAAAAGAATGATTCCCTGTCGTCTGTGTCATTTTCCGGCGATGACCTTGACTAAAGGACTGGCACAAAATGAGAGTTACATTTTTACATGACAGTCCCAAAGGTATTGAACGAATTATTGTTGTGTAAACAATACATCCAATGAAATATCGACTGGGTACATCTGTATCTTTACAGATTATAGCAACCCTAGGAAAGAGTTATGCTCATAATAAATGACCCTCACAGTTCGACCACAGACTTACTCAACACTATTGATTCACCAGATGATATACGTAGACTCAGTTTAGAAGAACTTGAGCAACTAGCCCGTGAAATACGCCAGACCATCATCACAACCGTTGCAGATACTGGTGGACATCTCGCCCCCTGTCTGGGAGTTGTTGAACTTACCCTGGCCCTTCATTATGTCTTTAAGACACCAGAAGATAAACTGGTGTGGGATGTAGGGCACCAGTGTTACACCCATAAACTGATCACCGGTCGGCGAGATTTGTTCCATACGCTGCGTCAGCACAAAGGGTTGAGCGGTTTTCCTAAACGTGCAGAAAGTCCATATGACGTCGTGGAGACAGGTCATAGCTCTACCTCTATTTCCTATAGCCTGGGGATGGCAACAGCCAAGGAAATCAAACAGGATAAGGGTAAGGTTATTGCTATAATCGGTGATGGCTCCATGACAGCAGGACTGGCTTTTGAAGGATTAAACCATGCCGGCGATATGGATAAAGATCTGATTGTTATCTTAAATGACAATGAAATGTCGATCTCCCCGAACGTTGGGGCCATGTCCAGTTTTCTCAGTAGAAAGCTCACTTCAAAAACAATGCGCCGGTTGAAAGATCATGTTGAGGAACGATTAAAATCCCTTTCTTCAGTGGGTGAAAATATTCTCACTGTGTTACGGAAGTCAGAAGAAAGTCTGAAAGGTTTTTTTACACCGGGCATGCTCTTTGAAGCTCTCAAGTTTGAATACATTGGCCCCATTCCAGGCCATGAACTGGAAGGGCTCATTCAAACCCTGCAAAATGTTCGTGATAACAGTCATGGCCCTGTATTGATTCATGTTCTGACGACCAAGGGCAAGGGCTATGAACCTGCGGAACAAAATCCCGGTGATTATCACGGTGTCGGTCCCTTTGATGTTACCACCGGTAAACCACGCTCTGCAAAGGGTGCAGTTTCCTACACATCCGTCTTCAGCAAAACAATGTGTACCCTGGCAGATAATGATAAGCGCGTAGCAGCTATTACAGCAGCAATGCCTGCCGGTACCGGCCTCACGGCCTTTAGTAAACAATTTCCTGATAGGTTTTTTGATGTGGGTATCGCAGAGCAACATGCCGTGACATTTGCTGCAGGACTGGCCATGGAAGGACTACGTCCTGTTGTCACGGTGTACTCAACATTTATGCAAAGAGCCCTTGACCAGGTAATTCATGACGTCTGTCTGCCGGATTTGCCTGTGACGTTTGCCTTGGATAGAGGGGGGGTCGTTGGTGACGATGGCCCCACCCACCATGGAGTATTTGACCTGTCATTTCTCAGGTTTATTCCCAATCTGACGGTCATGGCCCCCAAGGATGAAAACGAACTGCGTCATATGCTATATACGGCCATTAACACCGATGGGCCATGCGCTATACGTTATCCCCGGGGCAGTGGAGAAAACGTGGAGCAGGACAAGGATTTTGCACTTATTCCATCGGGCAAGGGAGAGCTGTTACGTGAAGGCAACGATCTTCTTCTTCTGCCAATTGGTAACAGAGTTTACCCCGCCCTGGAAGCGGCAGAAGGTCTGGCCAAACTCGGTATTGAAGCGGCAGTTATCAACCCTCGCTTCGTCAAGCCATTAGATAACGAACTCATTGGCACATGGGCAAAACAATGTGGCCATGTCGTGACCATTGAAGACAATGTAAAAAAAGGCGGGTTCGGCAGCGCTGTGCTGCAGATGCTCCATGAACTTCACCTGACCCTGCCGGTAAGAACTCTTGGGTATGGTAATAAGTTTATTGATCAGGCCCCTCAGCACATTCTCTGGAAAGACGCCGGCATTGATGCTGCCGGGATTATCCAGGGGGCTCTTGAAGTCCTGGGACAATAGCTGATCTTTTTGTTATACACCCGAACTGGTCGTACCGGTTGGCAACAAAAAAGGACAGCCTTACCAGCTGTCCTTTTGCACAAAGTGTTTGATTTGTTTCTCTCTCATACTTTGTAATATCCCCTGTACCACTGAACAAATTTTGCGATACCGTCTTCGATTGTTGTCTGGGGTTTAAAGTCTATTTCCCGTACAAGGTCGTCAACATTGGCATAGGTAGCAGGCACATCACCGTCCTGCATGGGCAGAAAATTCTTTTTTGCCTTTTTCCCCAGACAATCCTCCAGCACCTCAATGTAGCGCATTAATTGCTCTTTGGCATTATTGCCAATATTATACACCCGCCATGGGCAATAGCTTGAGGCTGGATCAGGTTTGTCCCCACTCCAGTCTGGATTGG
>JALXCX010000348.1 GCA_026990725.1 Desulfobulbaceae bacterium | reverse complement strand
CATGTCTTGTTTGCCCTGGCCATGCTGGGGTTTGCCTACCGGATACGTAATTCCAGGCTGCGCAGGGAGAAATCCTGGCAGCTCATGGCCATTGGCTCTGGTCTCTTGGGCTTGTGGAACGGTTGGGCCTTTGTCGGTCATCTTCTGGGGGTGGGGAATATCTGGATTCAGGATAAGTTTGATATTTACCCCGGGCTGCATGTCTTGGCTTATTACGCACAGATGGACCATCTGCTCTGTGTTCCGGCTCTGTTCTGTATATATCTTGCGTTGAGAAAAATGACCCTTGAGTTCAGACAACGGCATAAGCACGAGACTGAGGGATCATGACCGTAATAGTTTTTCACCCTCTGTGGGGCATTGATATTGTCGGCAGCATGCTCATGGTTTTTCTGTCACTGCTCTGCATGCGGCAGGTGCTGGTGCTGTATAAACTTGACAGAGAAAATCCTCTGAATACGTATCTGTTATGGTTGATTGGTGCTCTTTTTGTCTTTTGCCTCCTCCGCTCTGTGGGGCATCTTGTCAAATATTTATTGCTCTGGTCCAATCATCAGGCCTTATGGGCCATTATTGCGCCGTGGTCCGGTGGCTTGAATAGCGCAACCTTTATTGTCATCTTTGCGGTAACCCTGTTTTTTCGGGATGTGCTTGTTTTTATGAACCGTATGACCAGTGACCGGGCAAAGATAGAAGCCTCCAGTCGTCAACTGCTCTCACTTAATCAGGAAGTCGAGTCGGTTGTTTCAGACCGGACAAAGGTTGAGATGGCTTTGAACCTGGCCCATGAAATAAGAAATCCGGTCATGATTATCAGCGGATTGTTGAAGAGGCTGCGTCGAACAGCTGCTGATGAGTTGCAATCAGATGGTCAATACCATCGGGAAATCAAACAACAGATTGATCAGCTTGAGAGGCTGGTGAAAAAATTTGAGAACATGCAGGTTGGCACCCGGGATCATTTTCAGGCTGTTGATCTGAATAAAGTCTTATCCGAAACCGTAGAAATGGTCCGGGAGGAAGCCAGAAATAAAAAGATTGAGCTGTCGTTTACCCCTTCCCCCGATACACCGCACTGTCAGGGGGACCGCCAGTACTTGAGTGCGGCCTTTCTCCATCTGTTGAGAAACGGGGTAGAGGCCTGTCGCGGAGGAGACAGCATAAGCATTCGCACAGATGTTGTGGACGCCGGGATTTTTGTTCACATTCATGACAGCGGGCCCGGCATACCGGAACAGATCCTGTCACATATTTTTGAACCCTTTTATTCGACAAGAGACGGGGCAACGGGGATAGGCCTGTCGTATGTCCGGCAAATTATTGAGGAGCACCGGGGCAAAATTCGCTTAGACAGTACCGTGGGCCGGGGAACCCGGGTGGAAGTCTTTATTCCGTTTCTTTTGGGGCAGGCTGGTTGAGTACTGAACGTCGGGGAAGCATGTCGAGTTTTTTATTATAAATACTTGTTTTTACCTCAAAAAGGCCAAGGATGGTGTGAAATAGATTATCGTGGCTGTACGCTTTTGACGCATTTTTTTTCAGCTGGTCAGTATCTATTTCCCTGCTCATCTCTTTTCCCAGCCAGAGAAGAGCCCCTATGTGTTTCTGGGCCGCAGGAGCCACAATATAGGGCAGGCCGTGCAGATATACCCCCATCTCGCCCAGGCTCTCCCCATGGTCACTCATGTAGATCATTGCTGTTTCACGGGAAGTGTCATATTTTTTAAGAAATTCGATAACTCTAGTAAGGAAATAATCCGTATAGAGCAGGGCGTTATCGTAGGTGTTGTTTATTTCTTCTCTGCTGCAGTTTTCAAGTTCATTGGTCGCGCAAATCGGGGTAAACCGCTCAAATTTTTTCGGGTATCTCTTGTAATAAGCCGGGCCATGGTTGCCCATCTGATGGAGAATTATTAAAATATCCTGTCCTTTTTTTTGGGCAATATATTCATCTAGCCCCACCAGCATCCCTTCGTCCCGACATTCGCCTTCAATGCAGATCGGGTTATTCTGCGGGTCTTTGAAGTTTACGTGCGGGACTCTCAGCGCTACTCCTTTTGAGTCGGAGTTATTATCCCGCCAGAGGATACTGATGTTTCCGGCGTGGACCAGGACATCAAGTATATTCTCCGTTGTCCTGCCTTTTTTGTCGTTATACTCATTTCTGTTATAAAGAGAGAACATGCAGGGAACTGAATAGGCTGTTGAGGTGCCGCAGGAACTCACGTGGCTGAAGTTTATAATGTTTTCCTGTTTGAGCAGCGGATTGGTTTCATGCGTGTAGCCGTTGAGGGAAAAATGGTCAGCCCGGGCGGCTTCTCCAACGACAATAACAACAAGCTCTTTGAGTTGATCATTTTTATCGGCCTCAACGACTTTGGCATCGGTTCCTATGGCCCGGAGCGGTTCGTTTTTACTCTTGAATATTTTATTGAAGTATTTGCCGGTGGAATAAATATAATAGGTAGGATTTGTATAGTACCGAAGAGGTTTATGTTCCCTGAAAAAGGAGGTGTAAAACTTGCTGAAACAGAGGATCATGGCAACAAGCAGGAGAAACGAGAGCGCAATATTTCGCAGTTTGCCCATAAGGTTCTGGCGCAATGATTCCTCTTTTACGGGCGCAAGGAATACGAGCAGGGCAGGGAGAACACCCAGCAGAAAAATATGAAGTATAAATTTAAAAGAGATCAGGTCAAGCGCCTCAGCCCTGTTGGTCTGAACAATGTTTTGAATCATTATGTGATCAATAACCACATTGTAGTTGTCCATGTAATAGGCGGCAGCAGCAGAAACGATGAGGAAAAAGATAAGAACCGGCTTAAGGGTATAGCGGCTGTTGAGCAGGGTGAGTACGGTTGTAATGACGGCAGTAAGACCGAAAAAAAGAGAAAGAAGAAAGCCCGCGTTTTTTAGAGAGAAAGGGAATACAGCAAGAACGTGATGGGCAAAAGAAAGGTTATCGAAAAGAACAAAAAAGATTGATGTGGCTAAAATAAGGCGGGTCGGACTGATTTTTATTTGCATGTGAGCTCAATATTGATAGTAATCGATGAGAAATTGCCATCGCACTCTACGGCGTTCCCAACTTTTTGGCAAAGAGATTTGGCGGCCAGGGAAAAAGAAGCTGTTTCATGGTGTGCGGAGTTAGTTTACTGTTTTTGGCAAAAGACTAAAAAATAAAAAATTTACAGAGACAGGAGAGGGATATGGAGCCGGAGACAATGATTTGTTATTGTCATAAGTATAGCGCAGGAGATATTGAAAAGGATGTCCTTGCCCACGGTCAGTCAACAATAATGGAAAAGATAAAGGCCGAGTCAAAGGCCGGCAACTGCAACTGCGCAGAGAATAATCCCAAGGGCAGGTGATGTCTTGGAGATGTTCGCCAGGTGGTGAACACGGCTTTAGGAAAAGACAGTGGACTCCACGGTTTACCGCTTGCCTGAGGAGATAACAGCACGGAAGTCGGCAATATCCTGTTCTGTTGTAAGAAAGGACGCCACAAGCCGGATAAAGCATTCATCCTCTGCCAGCCTGACTCCTTTGGGAAGGGCAAGGATGGGCCACTCATAGAAGCGGGCACCTTGTTCATGCAGGGCAGTCGCCAGGTCTTTTGGCAGGGTGATAAACAGTTCATTGGCCTCTCGTGGCCACTGCAGGGTAATTTCGGGGAATTCGGTCAGCGCTTGGGCGAGATGCTCTGCCATGGTGTTGGCCTGACTGGCCAGCTGAAGCCAGTGATTGTTTTCCAGCCAACCGACAAACTGGGCACCAAACAGCCTGCCCTTTGAAAGGAGATGCCCGGCCCGTTTTCTTCGTTCCGCAAAATCAGCGGCCAGCTCCTGATTGAAGAAAAGAACAGCCTCTGCGGCCAGTGCCCCGCATTTGGTGGCACCCAGCGCGAGCACATCAACTCCGGCCTTCCAGCTGCTTTCTGCCGGAGTACAGCCAAGGGCTGCCACAGCATTGGCAAAACGGGCACCATCCATGTGAACAGAAAGACCATGGCCGCGGGCAAAATTACATAAATCTGTAAGCTCAACCGGGGTGTACACCTGTCCGGCCTCATTGGCCTGGGTAATACTTAAGGCCTTGCAGGATGGTGTATGCGGCGGCTCCTGGGCAAGTGTAGCAAAAAAATGCCGGAGGTGGCGCAGCTCCAGTTTACCTGCGTGGCGGGTTATCGGCACAATACGGGCCCCACCTGTAAAAAATTCAGGGGCAGTGGATTCATCAAGATAAATATGGGCATGGTGGTGGCA
>JALXCX010000347.1 GCA_026990725.1 Desulfobulbaceae bacterium | reverse complement strand
CCGCCCTTGATGTGCTCGCGGAAAATAGCACCGGATTCAATATGATCCATGCCGTACTTTTCTTTAACGATGGCGCCCTGGGTGCCTTTACCACTGCCGTTTGGTCCAAATGCCAGAATGTTCATGTCCATCTCCTATGGGTTAGATTGAAAAAAGATATCCTGCTGACTTAACACTGAAAGAGCAGGTGTCTTTAAAATGAATGACCTCTCATTTAACAGCGTACTATAACGCAACCGGTCGTGTTATGCTATGAAAAATGTGGGGCTATACTTTTTGACAACTTCAGCCAAAAAGGTTAGAAACGGACGCAGGCAAAGAAGTTTATTCTTTAATAATTACAGTTGATACTTATGAAAACTATTTCTGTTGGGCTTATTGGTTTTGGTACTGTGGGCAGTGGTTTGGCCGAAGTGCTGCTTTCTCAAAAAGATCGTCTTGTGCAACGGAGTGGTTTATCCGTGCGTCTGGCCAAGGTGGCGGATATCAATATTTCCGAACTGCCTCCGCAGTTTTCCGGGACGGTGCTGACAAATGATGCCGTAGAACTGATTAATGATCCGGAAATTGATATTGTTGTTGAGTTGATTGGTGGTATTCAGCCTGCCAAAACCTTTGTGTTGGATGCCATTGCAGCCGGCAAGCACGTGGTAACAGCCAATAAGGCGCTGCTCTCCCAGGAAGGCCGGGAAATCTTTGCTGCAGCTGCCGCCAGGGGGGTGGAGGTCGGCTTTGAGGCCAGTGTCGGCGGGGGAATTCCTGTTATCAAGTCGCTCAGGGAGGGGCTTGTTGCCAATAATATTCTTTCTATCATGGGCATAATGAACGGAACGGCAAATTATATCCTGACCCGGATGACTGATGAGGGAATAGCCTTTGACGATGTGCTTAAAGACGCGCAGGCGCTTGGCTTTGCAGAAGCTGATCCCACTTATGACGTGGAAGGGATAGATACGGCCCATAAGCTGGCTATCTTGATGACCATGGCCTATGGCATGAATATTACCCACAACGATATAGTCACTGAAGGCATTACCCAGGTTGAACCGGTGGATATTGATTTTGCCCGGGAATTTGGTTGCCGGATTAAACTGCTGGCTATAAGCCGCAATCACGGGGAACATGTCGAGGCAAGGGTCCACCCGACCATGGTGCCGGACTCACACCTGCTGGCATCGATCAATGGAGCCTATAATGCCATCCATTTTACAGGAGATACTGTAGGCAATGTGCTCCTCTACGGCCCGGGAGCCGGTAAACTGCCAACAGGAAGCGCTGTGGCAGCCGATGTCATGGATATTGCCCGTGACATACATTGCGGGTCTGTGGGTAGGGTCCCTTCGCTTTCGTATCTGCCTGAAGAAATAAAGGATATTCGCATTACTCCCATGGAAGAGTTGTCCTGTCCCTGGTATTTCAGAATAACAGCAAAAGACGAGCCGGGTGTGCTTGCTGCCATTGCCGGAGTGTTGAGCAGTCACGGGATAAGTATTGAATCTGTTATCCAGAAAGGCAGGCAGGAGTCGGGACCGGTTTCCATAGTTATTTCAACACATACGGCCCGGGAGTCTTCTGTTATCGGGGCGCTTGCCGAAATTGATCAGCTGGCCGTGATCAGTGCGCCAACTGTTAAAATACGTATGCTTGATGAAACCGCAGCCGCAATAGATTGATGAAATATATTCTTTTGATCGGTGATGGCATGGGCGATACGCCTGTTGCTGAGCTTGGCGGGAAAACGCCCCTTGAAGCGGCTGCTATTCCTGTTATTGACAGGCTCTGTGCCGCGGGCGAACCGTTGCTGGTGACGACAGTGCCCAAAGGCTTTCCACCAGGCAGCGATGTGGCTAATCTTTCACTCATGGGCTATGAGCCCGAAAAGTATTATACCGGACGGGCCCCGCTTGAAGCTGCCAGCATGGGGGTTGAGGTCGGCGTTGATGAGATCGCCTTTCGCTGTAATCTGGTCAATGTCCGGTACGCAGGTGAGCGGGTGGAAATGATTGATTACAGTGCCGGGCATATCAGCAGTGAGGAAGCAGATGAGCTGATCCGGGCTGTTCAGCAAGCCTGTGGCACGGAAAAACTTACTCTGTATCCGGGGATCAGTTACCGGCACCTGCTTATCCATAAGGGCACTGTGCCTGATAGCCTGAGCACTGTACCTCCCCATGACTATATGGATCAGGATGTGACTGGTTTTTATAACCAGTATCTGGAGATTGATTATCTGGCCGACCTGATGAAAACTTCAGCTGCTGTCCTGGCCGATCATCCTGTCAATCAGCAGCGGATCGCTGCGGGGAAACGACCGGCAAATTCTCTCTGGATCTGGGGGGAAGGCGCAAAACCTGCCATGGAATCACTACGAGAGCGCTACGGCGTGAGCGGCAGCCTGATATCGGCGGTTGATCTGTTGAAAGGGCTTGGAGTGTGCAGCGGTCTGGATGTTATTGAGGTGGAAGGGGCCACAGGCTATATAGATACCAATTATCAGGGTAAAGTAGCTGCTGCCTTACAGGCTCTTGCTGAGCGTGATTTTGTGCTGGTGCATGTAGAGGCGCCGGATGAAGCCGGTCATAACGGCTCCTTAAAAGACAAGCTTAAGGCCATAGAAGATTTTGACGCCAAAATTGTGGCCCCAATCGTTGCAGAAATGGAACGCCGTCAGGAGGATTTCAGGCTGGTGGTCACCATGGATCATTATACCCCCCTTGCCAGGCGTACCCACGAGGCTTGGCCCGTGCCCATGTTTATTTATGATTCTCGGGGGCTCGCCTCTCCGGGTTGTGTGGTATATACTGAAAAAAATGTTCGGGACGCGGTAAACAAGTCGGGTCTGGAGCTGGCAGGCGGTGCAGAGTTTTTTGCTCGTTTTACCGAAAAGACTGGCTGAACAGTGGCTGATTTACAGACAAAAATGATTTCTCCTGTTGCCCGGGTGCAGTATCGGGTTCTGTATGTGGATACCGATGCCGGGGGAGTTGTCAATAACGGCAACTATCTACGTTTTCTGGAAATGGGGCGCTCTGAAATGATGCGAAATTTTGCTGTGCCATACAGCGAAATCGAAGAGATGGGACTGATTCTTCCCGTGACCGAGAGCTACATCCGCTACAAAGCACCGGCTTTTTATGATGATCTGATCGTTATCAGCACATCCCTTGCTGATATCAAGCGGGTTTCCTGTCGGTTTCATTATCGGATAACGTGTATGCGAAACGGTCGGGAAAGTATGTTGATTAAGGGTTTTACCAAGCATGCCTGTGTCAATAGACAGGGCAAGCTCGTGTCCTTTCCTGAGGATCTGCACAAAAAAATAGCTGCTATTCATAACCAAAAAAAATAAAAAGGGAATGTGGTGCAAATCCAGGTTGACAGGCAGGGTAAACTGGTTTAATGTGCCCGACGCTAACGCGGGGTGGAGCAGTCTGGTAGCTCGTCGGGCTCATAACCCGAAGGTCGGAAGTTCAAATCTTCCCCCCGCTACCAAAACATTCAGGGGCCTGGATCTTTTAGATTCAGGCCCCTTTTTTTGTGGTATTTTTTCCAAAAGTAATGATTTTGTTGTATTTACTTGGAATTATGCAGAGAAAAGAGGGTATATTTACCAATTATTTGCTGGTGATCCAGAGGGCCGGGGGGTAAAATATTATAATATCAATGTTTATGTAAACATTGCCCTGCAAAGGGAAACAGGCTGTTTAACAGCGATGTCCTGGCTAATATATAATTCTGCGGATCGGGAGTTTGGTGTTGTGTCCGGTCTGGGAGTTGTAACGCAGTTATTTTAATCATTTAGTGAGGAAACGATGTATAGAGTACTAATTATTGAGGATGATCCGTCTATACAGAAAATGTTACGGGCTTTTTTCCTTGCTCATGGCTCTGAAGTCCTGACAGCTGAGGATGGGCGGCGAGGATTGGAAATGATTAACACGGTCGAGCCGGATATCGTTATTCTTGATGTTGTGCTACCCTATCTGGATGGTTTCTCCATAGTTGATAAATTACGAAAATCTTCAAATGATGTCCCTGTGATTCTTTTGACAGAAAAGCATACCGTTGAGGAAAAAGTACAAGGTCTGGGGCTTGGGGCAGACGATTATGTGACCAAACCCTTTTCCACAAAAGAATTGCTGGCCCGGGTTAAATGTCAGCTCAGGCGTCGCGAAAAGGGAAGCTCCGGGCAATCAACGCCCCCTGTGGTGGCTGGTTCACTTGCCATATTTCCCAAAATCAGGGAGGTGCACTGTAATGGGAATGACAGTGACTTAATCCCGTTGACCAAGACAGAATTCGACCTTCTCTATTATTTGACCAGGAGGAGAAAAAAAGTCTGTTCACATGCTGAATTATTGCAAAATGTTATGGGCTACAACACGGATATAAAAACAAAGTCTCTGGTTATTCATATCGCAAATATTCGAAGGAAGTTAAACAATTCCGATGTTAATGATGTGCAGATAAAAGCTGTGACCGGGGTCGGCTACAGGCTTATCGCCCCTCCTGATCTCAATCATTGAAACAACCAGGTTGGTTTTAGTTCTTTGCAAGAGCCGATTTCTGGGCTATGTACTTGGTGAAAGGTTCATTAAGAATACCAGCTAAAAATAATATCCAGGGAGAAAACAGTATGCGTACGCTATCGATTACACGACTGGCAAGCATCTCCTCTTTTTTGTTTTTGTTTCTCGGAGTATTGGTCTGCCCCATTCATTCGGAGACATTAATTCCACTTACCATAAAAAAAGGCACTAGTCTTATTAAACTTGCCAGAGTTTATTGCCATGAAGAAAAAGACTGGCAGAAAATTGCCCGGATTAATAAATTATCCCCGCCCTACCTGATACGTTCAAAGAGCACTCTTCAAATTCCATTATCACTTTTGAATGTAGAAAAACTCTCTGCCCGGATAGCAACGGCCAAGGAATCTGTGACCCTGATGCAGGGCAATAATGTTCTGGGGGAGGCAAAAAGCAATGATCTTCTTCATCCTGGTCAGACTCTTTTGACAGATGCAGAAGGCTATGCATATCTTGTTTTTCCTGATAATAAATTTACCAGAGTAGCCCCGGATACTCAGATTACTCTTAACTATCTTCTGCGCCTGGCTGATGGTAATTTGAAAACTGAACTTTTGTTAACCAAGGGGCGGATTCGTCACCTCATAAAGCAAAAATTGAAACAAAATGAAACCTTCAGGACTCGGACTCCAGTTGCTGTAACAGGTGTACGGGGGACAGATTTTCGTTTAAAGGTTACAAGCGACGGCGGAAATATTGTCGAAACGCTGTCAGGGGTTGTCAGTCTTGCCGCTGCCGGTGATGCCGTTGCCGTACGGAAAGGGCAGGGGGCCCGTGTCGCTAAGGGCAAAGCCCCTGTCGCCCCGAGGCTGTTGCCGGCTTCTCCGGAAGGGATAAAATTACAGGCTGTATATAAAGCATTACCTGTTGTTTTTACAATACCGGCTCAGAATAATATTCGTTCCCACCGCGTCCGGATAACTCATGATAAGGATGGGAATCAACCCCTGTATGAAACAATTGTTCCAACTGGAAAAGCGGTAGAAATTGACACTTTGCCTGATGGTCATTATTTTTGTTTTGTGACATCAGTAGATCAGGGAGATTTTGAGAGTCTTCCGGCCGGCCCTTTTCCTCTTTTTCTTAGAACTGTCCCCGCTGCGCCGTTTTTTTCATCACCCAAAAATCACTCCATAAGCTGGGATAGTCAAGTCAAAGTTTCTTGGCTTCAGTCGGACCAGGCAGTAGCGTATCAGGTAGAGCTTGCTGAAGATAAAGATTTTCAGAATATTCTTGTCTCTGAACAGATAAAAGAGGCCCATTTTTTAACAGAGGAGTTGCAGCCGGGAACCTATTACTTCAGGGTGCGAGCCGTGGCAGAAGATGGATTCTCCTCTTTACATTCATTGCCGCTCAGCTGGAAGGTAATGAAACAGGCCCCGGTAGATATGGGCTCTGGGAATTCTGAGGGTGAAGGATTGACAATCCAATGGGCAGCAGTGAATGAGACCTCGACGTATGACCTGCAAGTTGCTACAGATAACACCTTTAAAGATATTGTTGTGTCTCGTCAGGGCCTGACGGATCCCTCCTGTACTATTAAGGAGTACATGGACCCGGGAAGTTATTTCTTAAGAATTCGTTTTTCCCAGGATGACGGAACTTTCAGCCCCTGGACCCCTCCCCAGAAGATGACCGTTGAGGCCGGCCCGATCGGGATGGAACACATTGCTCTGGTTGCCACCTTTTTTCTTTTGATTTTGTTGTGATCTATTTTGGAGTGAGGAGATGATAGTCAGGCCACGGAAATATTGGCTCTCAGCCTCCTTCCTCTGTATAGCCAGTTGCTTTGGATGCTCATAATAAACTGATGCCAAGGGGCATTGTTGTCTCGGCCGCGTCTCTGCTGTTTATCCTGCTGCTGTATTTCAGCAGCCTTTTTTCCGGATTGTCCGAATCTGCCCTTGATGTCTTTTTTCACCTCAGGGGCAGCGTCAAAATCAAACCATCCATAGCCATCGTCGGCATCGATGATCAATCGTTGCAGCGACTTGGCCCCTGGCCTTTTTCACGGGCAACCCACGCACAACTCTTAAAGAAACTAAGTAAGGCACGCGTTCTGGGGCTTGACATTTTGTTTAGTGAAGCTGGCAGTGAAGACGCTGTTCTGAACCGCTCCCTGGCTCAAGATCCGCCAGTTGTGCTGGCTATTGCTCATGGATACAGCAATCTTCTGCAAGGCCCGACTGCCGGATTGAAAAATTATTCAGGCATTGGCCATATTGAGACCCTGTTAGGTTCCAAAGGGGTGGTGAGGAAGGTGCAGCTTGTTCAAGAAGGTGGGATAGCGGCATTATCTGTTGTCATGCTTGAATCAGCAGGACATCATCCTGATGTCTCGAATATTTCAGTTCCTCAGTTGATTAACTATTATGGTCCGGAATTTACCTTCCCGTACTATTCCTATGTTGATGTTCTGGAAGGCAAATACCCTGACGATTTTTTCAAGGATCGCCTGGTATTGGTCGGTGCCCAGGCTTTGGGGCTTGGAGATGTACATGTGACGCCATTTGTCCAGCGACATCCGATGCCGGGTGTTGAAATTCAGGCAACTATTTTGAACAACCTGTTGGATAATTCATTTTTAAAGGCGCCCTGGGCCCTTTCGCCGCTTATTACTGCGTTTTTTTTCAGTCTTTCCCTGTTTCTTTGGCCGGTATCTTCTGAGAAAAGAAATCTTGTGGTCAATCTTTCCTCCTGTCTTCTTTTGCTGCTCGGGGCATTCTGGTTGTTTCAGAGAAATATTTTTTTTGAACCGTTACGGCCGATTATTTTTTTGTTTGCCAGCTACCTTTTACATCTTGTTTTGCAGGGATTGGGGGTGACCCGTGAGTTAATGACAGAAATCTCTGTTCTGGATACCCGTCTGGAAAACGGCTTACATGAGCTCTATACGCATGTACCCAGTCAATTGCGTCAACGGGAAACTCATCCCGGCGCAGGCCGCTGGCTGACAGGAGGTCTCCGACGACATCTTCTGCGCATGCATCATGGAATCCAGGGGCTTGAGTTGCAGAATCGGTTTATTCATCATCTTCTCAGAGAAGAGGTCGCTCCCTTGATCCTCTGGGAACTTGATGACGGTAAGGTTATTCTTGCCAATGCTATGTTCAGGGATTTTTGGCAATTTCATGAAAACGACACGGAACTTCCTGATTTACAAACATTTCTGAAGTTTCTGACTGAACGCCAACTCAAGGGGACAGAGAACTCCTCGATCCCGTCGATTCTTAAAACGGAGTCTTTGGAGCAATGGACATTTGATATCAGTTTGTCCAGGAATCACAGGATTCATTATTTTCAGGTTAATATGCATCATGTTGATGAACCATTTTCATCTTTTTCCGGAGTTCTTGTTAATGTGGCCGACATCACAGAAGTTCGTGAGCTTGAGCGTATGAAGAGTGATCTGATCGGGACTGTTTCTCATGAATTGCGCCTGCCCTTGACGACGATTCTGGGGTATAGTGAAATGTTGTCAGATATGCTCGACGATGAAACAGGTGAATTTGCTTTGGAGATCTGTGCCCAGGCAACTCGCTTGAACGCGTTGATAGAGAATTTTCTTGATATTGCTAAAATTGAAAATAATCGTGATAGCGTCAGAAAACTGCCTCTTGATTTAATAGTTGTTCTTGAAGATAGTGTGAACGCTGTCACTCCATTGGCGGGCAAAAAAAACATCACTCTTCAGCTGGATACTCCACAAAAGATCAGCCCAATCCTGGGGGATGAACCGTTATTACTTCAGGCCATAGTTAACCTCCTTGATAATGCGATAAAGTTCAGCCCTGCTGACACCACGGTGGCAATTGATCTGATCGAGGGCAAGAGGACAATGTCTTTAACCATTACCGATCAGGGACCGGGCATTGCCGAAGAAGACAGAATTTTGATTTTTGAAAAATTCAACCGGGGCAGTCGAGGCAATAGTGAAGACGGGTTTGGGCTTGGCCTGAACCTTGTCCGACAGGTCATTGCCGGACATGGAGGGAGTGTGCAGGTAAAACCCAATGACGGACAGGTTGGCTCTGGTACAACTTTTTCAATCACCTTACCCAAAGACATCGAAGGAAGCCGTTGACGAACAGGTTTTTTTTGCCGTATACCTAGGGAAAAATATTTCAGGCGTTGACCATCTTCATTTGAATCCTTATCCTGGTAAAAGGCATTGTTAAATGATGTTCTCGATCGTATAATCAACACCACTTTCCCCGATATTTTAAATGATTAATCATCAATGGACGATACCTGATCTTATTGATCTGGAATTTTTCCTGGATAAGGATGACGGGCAGGACATTGACGTGTTGACTGCCCGTGATCGCCAGATATATTCTCAAATTATTTCCCAAAATGATGGTCTCCTAAAAGATGCCTCTCCTTCAATCGAGCTCTACCAATGGCTCGTAGCCCGACGAGAAGCTCTGCACCATGCAAATCCTGAAACATCTTTACCCGGTCGTGTATGGCGCGAACTTATGCTTTTACTGGGATGGGGAACTCTCTTTTCCGGCCTTGTTTCCGGTGCTGGACTGGCGTTTTCATTTTTGAGTTATTCCGGTACCCGTCCAGTCAATGTTTCTACATATTTTGGAATTTTTGTTCTTTTGGAAGTCGTTTTTCTTGTCGTGCTGCTTGCCCTGTCGGTCTACAGGCATCTTTTAGGACAAGGTCTTGAGGTATCTGTTTTTTATCGAACGTTGCGAAATGTCTTTTTCAGATTAATTGATCGCGTTGGACAAAAAACACATAGAGGAACATCAGCTGCAATACGCTCTCAGTGGTCTGCTTTTTCCGTAACTTTCCGGAAATTACAAAGACAATACGGCGCCTTGATGATGCGTCCTTTCTTTTTAATCGCCCAACTCTTTGGAGTGAGTTTTAACGCTGGCATCCTGGCGGCTACGCTTCTCAAAGTTATTGGTTCTGACATCGCCTTTGGCTGGCAGACAACACTTCAGGTTCAGGGGAAAGCCGTTTACAGTTTGGTCCGGTTCCTGAGTTTTCCCTGGCGATGGGCTATTCCCCAGGGGGTACCGTCACTTGAGCAGATTCAAGGATCACAACTGATTCTAAAAGATGGCATCTATCATATGGCCACCCAGAATCTTGTTTCCTGGTGGCCATTTCTTTGTTTGTCCGTGTTGTTTTACGGGTTACTGCCACGTTTTGTTTTGTTGCTCTTGGGCCTGTTCCAGCAGCGTCGCGATTTGCGTCAACTGCGTTTTGATCATGGAAAATGTCGTCAGGTTTTGCACCGCATGAAAACTCCGGTTGTCTCCACCGTTGCCCTGGCTGAAAAGATTGAATTGTCCGATGTTGCAGAACAGGTGCCAAGTTCTTCAATGATGCCACCAGAAGAAATACAGCCACCCGGTCAGGACATTGAGTCGGCAAAAGCCGGCCGGAAAAACAAATCTGTAGCCGTTATTGCTGCTCTTATTCCTGATGAACTTGTTGAAGATTGCCCGTTTCCGGAACTCAAAAAGATGATTCTTAAGAGGCTTGGCTATCAAATTGTTGTGCAACAACCGTTTTGGACACTTGATCAAACAGAAGATCAAGAGTTTGCGACAGTCAAAGAAAAGATGGAAAAAGAAAAATGTGAAGATGTTTTGCTGTTGCAGGAAGCCTGGCAGCCTCCGATTCAGGAGTTCCTTTCCCTGTTGAAAAAATTAAGAAGCATGCTTGGAGAACAGGCAACAATTTTTGTTGTCCTGATAGGCAAACCTGCCCCTGAGACAATGTTGACGCCGGTTAACAGGAAGAATCTGCAAATTTGGCAGCAGAAGATGTCAGTTCTTGCTGATTCGGGTTTACAGCTCATCGAGCTCGTCAAATGATTGCTGAAAAGATAGTTCCTGAATTTGCCATTGTCGGCCATCCCAACGAGGGGAAATCATCAGTACTCTCCACGCTTAGCGAAGACGATTCTGTTCGGGTCAGTCCCATTCCAGGCGAGACAACAGAGTGTCGGCTGTTTCCAGTTACAATCGATGGCCAGGAAATTATACGGTTTATTGATACTCCGGGATTTCAAAATCCCCGGCAGACTCTTGCCTGGATGCGTGCCTATGAGGGAGACGATAAACTGATAATCAGCGAATTTATTCGTACCCATAAAGACGATCCTGCCTTTCATGATGATTGCGCTTTGCTTTCACCGCTTGCGCAAGGTGCGGGGCTTATTTTTGTGGTTGATGGTTCCAGACCGCTTCGTAATATTGATCGGGCGGAAATGGAGATCCTACGTCTTACCGGTAGACCCAGGATGGCGATAATCAACTGCAAGGAAGAAGAGACGAGCTATCTTGAGGACTGGCAGCATGAATTCCGAAAACATTTTAATTCTGTCAGACTTTTTAACGCAGCTCTTGCGACTTATGACCAGCGTATTGCCCTTCTTGAAAGCCTGAAGGCCATTGATCAGGATTTGCAGGAGGTCATTGAAACAGTTATCAATGCTTTCGTTCGCAACTGGCAAAGCCGGAACGAACAGACTGCTTCGCTTCTTGTTGCGATGCTTGCCCGGTGTTTATCCTATAAAAGAATCAAGACTCTCAGGCCAGGTACTGATCCTCAGCCACTGCAACAGAAAATGCTTGCGGAATACACCGCTTTTGTCAGCAAGAAAGAACGTCAGGCGCATCAGCAGATCCGAACATTGTATAAACATAATATTTATAATCTTCAGCTTCCCGAGCAATCAATTTTGCAGCAGGACTTGTTTTCAGAACAAACCTGGGAATTCCTCGGCTTGACGACAAGGCAACTGGTTGTTGCCGGGGCCGTGGGAGGTGCCGCTTTGGCTGCAGGTCTGGATGTACTGGCAGGGGGGGCTTCTCTGGGGATATTTACAGCTCTCGGCGGTTTTTTCGGGGCGGCAACGGCCGCTGTTAAGGGGAAAGATTTTCTCGGCGGTACACGCCTGCTGGGGATAAAACTTGATCATCAGCAACTCCAGGTTGGCCCGGTCAACACTATTCAACTCCTGTACATTCTTCTGGACCGGGGGTTGTTGTACTATAGTCATATTATTCATTGGGCTCATGGCCGACGTGATTATCAGGAGGCTTCAGTGGCTTCTGGAAATGAAGGGGGAAAAAAACGAGGCTACACTGCCGGTTGGAGTGCCCGGGAGAGAAAGGTTTGTGAACAGTTTTTTAAGGCTGTACAGGCAGAGGATGAGTCCCGGCGTGGACAGGCTGAAGCCGAATTGATTTTTCTTCTTTGTCAAAAACTACGCTTTATTTCAGAGAAATCAACACAAGAAACAGGAAATGTCCCGCGTACTTGATAAGGCGACTGCCTTACCTGAAATTCTGCGTTGGCTAAAAAAAATGTCACCAGGTGAGTGCCTGCAGCTACTCACTTGGAAAAGAGATCGATATCTGAGCATAAATAAACAAAGTGCTCAGGTATTTTTTGTTCAGGAACGAGGTTTTTCTGAGCAGGATTTTGAAGTTACCCCGGATAAGTTAAGAAAGTTGCTCAAAACTCTTTTAAGGCGGGAATTTCCCAGAAGTAATAAAATTCGCACAAAAGTATATGTCCAGAATAAAGAAAATTATCAATGAAATAGGTTCCGGACAGAAGAGAATCCTGAATCCGCAGGAGCGTTTTGTTCAACTGGTATGGGAAAAACACCACTGCGTAAAATAATTCATATTGATATGGATGCTTTTTTTGCTTCGGTGGAGCAGTTGGACAATCCTGCTCTTCGCCGGCGTCCTCTTGTTGTCGGTGGAGACCCCGAGGGGCGCGGTGTTGTTGCAGCCTGTTCCTATGAAGCTCGAAAATTCGGTGTGCATTCGGCCATGTCGTGTGCCAAGGCATATAAACTCTGTCCTGATATTATATTTGTCCGGCCCCGAAAAGATCGTTATCGGGAAGTATCGTTTCAGATTATGGCCATTTTTAAACAGTTTAGCGATTATGTCGAACCTCTTTCTCTTGATGAGGCTTTTCTTGATATTACCAGGAATAAAAAGAATATTCCTTCGGCTACCTGGACAGCTCAGGCCATCTGCCGGGAAATTGTCAGGCAAACAAATCTTACAGCATCTGCTGGTGTTTCCTGTAATAAATTTTTGGCAAAGGTGGCTTCGGATATGAATAAACCAAATGGAATTACAGTGATAACTCCGGAACAGGCCCTGCCTTTTATTCGTACCTTACCTGTACGGAAGTTTTTTGGCGTTGGCCGGGTTACGGAACAAAAAATGCACAGCATGGGCATACAGACAGGAGCCGACCTTGAAAAGTTTTCTCGTGCCGAACTGACCCAAACCTTTGGCAAGGCCGGATCTTTTTTTTATGAAATTGTCCGGGGGCGGGATAGCAGGCCTGTCAGCAGGCGCCGGGGAAGAAAATCCATTGGTACGGAAACCACTCTGCGGGAAGATATTAGCGATATGGATAAGATGCGTGAAATATTATCATCTCAGTCCTGCCAGCTCGGCGAGTCTCTTGCCGCAAAAAAACTTGCGGCAAGAACGCTGATTCTTAAAATCCGTTATAGTGATTTTACCACTGTGAGCCGCTCCATAACTCCTTCCTGCTTTTTTTTGAACTCCGCTGATATTATGGAAAAAGTACCCGCCTTGCTCGCGGCCACAGAAGCCGGTAAACAGCGGGTACGTTTACTTGGTCTTTCCCTGTCTAATCTCTGTCCTTCGGAAACAATTAAACCGAACACCATGCGTCAGCTTCTTTTGCCCTTTCATTAAGGTCAATGCTGCCCGTACGACCTGCTCAGGCTTCATGTAGTCTGGTGTTGGTGTACAATGTTTTTTTGTAATCCATACCTGCCTTGTCTTTTCCCTCTTTAGTTGCTTTTTCCTCGTTGTCTCCTTATTGTAGAACCAGGATTTTTCTTCTGGAGGAACATGTTTTCAGCAACTTTTTCAGCTCTTGCCCAAGGTGTTTTACCGGATAAGGATATGCTTGGTCGTCGTTTTGACGTGGCCATGACCAAGAAGCTGGGCGTGGTCAAGCTGCCGCCGTCATTCTGGATGCAGGATCCAAAAATCAATCCCAGGGCAGATCATCTTCTGAAGGTCGCCCTGTTGTTGGGGGATGACGAACGTTGCGGACTGGCAGTTTCTGCCTTGGCTGTTGAAGTGGCGGAAAAGCGATATGATCAGCCGCTTGAAGAAATTGTTTCCTCGGTCGCCGCAGAGCTTGAGGCATTGCTTCCGGAGAACAGGCAGGAATGTGTTCGTGAAATTGCCGGAAAACTCCTCGGCTGATTCTTTAAGAGAAAAGAGAATATGATAAGTCAGACAACCTTTGGCATAGCTGTCCTTCTTACTGCCGGATTGGGGATTGCAAAATTGGCCCAGCTTATCCGGCTCCCCTCGGTGACCGGGTTTATCCTGGCAGGTTTATTTCTCGGCCCTTCCGGGCTGGGAGTGGTCACTGTGGATCTTGCGGGGCAGCAGCTTGACCATTT
>JALXCX010000346.1 GCA_026990725.1 Desulfobulbaceae bacterium | reverse complement strand
CGGGTTTGTTTGAACACGTCTTTGATCATCCCTTCAGTGATTTCAATGATTGTGTCCTCGTTTTCAAAGCTCATCTCCATATCGATCTGGGTAAACTCTGGCTGTCGATCGGCGCGTAAGTCCTCGTCGCGGAAGCATTTAACTATTTGAAAATACCGATCCATGCCCGACATCATCAGCATTTGCTTGAAAAGCTGTGGAGACTGCGGCAATGCATAAAACTTCCCGGCGTTTACCCGGCTGGGAACAAGATAATCCCGTGCCCCTTCCGGAGTAGAGCGGGTAAGCATGGGAGTCTCTATTTCAAGAAAATTGTTTTCGCTTAAATAGTTACGTACAGCCTGAACCGCTTTGTGGCGCATGATCAGTTTAGCGGCCATTTCAGGACGTCGCAGATCCATATAGCGGTACTGAAGACGAAGATTGTCAGAGACCTCGGTAACTTCATCAAGAGGGAAGGGCGGTGTGTCGCTGGTGTTGAGAATTCGCAGTTCGCTGACAAGAATTTCTATTTCACCGGTTTTCAGTTTTGGGTTCGCCATATCACCGGGGCGTCTTTCAACCCTGCCCTTGACTGCAAGTACCCACTCCGATCGCAGACTGTGTGCCTTGGCATGGACTTCAGGATTGATTTCCGGGTTGAAAACAACCTGGGTTATTCCCCATCTGTCGCGCAGGTCGATAAAAATAACACCGCCGTGATCACGACGCCTGAGAACCCAGCCCATGAGTGTAACTTCCTGATTGAGATGGTCACTGCCGAGCTGACTACAGTTATGTGTGCGCTTAAGCGATCCCATTGTGTCCATTAATTTGCTCCAAAACCGGCTTGCCGGTGTTTAATAAAAAAAGTAAAAAAAATAAAAAAAGACGACGAGTCAGCCTTTACTCTAAACGTAATAGAGTAGACAGCTGAGCAGCCGTTTCTTCGGCAGGTTCATGCAGCGGAAACTGGATTTGTTTTTTATCGTCCATGTTTCGTACTACCCCTTGCTGATCCTCAAGTTCTTGATCCCCTATGATCAGGGCAAAGCGGGCATTTACTCTGCCGGCCTGTTTCATTTGCGCCTTGAGACTCCGGTTGCTGTAGTCCATGGCTGCCCGCACCCCTTGTTTTCTTAACTGATGGACAATCGGTGCGCAAAACTCCAGAGCCTGTTTCCCAAGAGCCGCTACATACACATCGGACCTCTGTGGCTGGATTATGTTGTCCTGCTGCTGTAGTAAAAGAGCCAGACGTTCCATTCCCATGGCAAACCCTATGCCGGGCATATTTTTGGGGCCGCCGAGTTGCTCGATAAGGCCATCATACCGGCCACCAGCCGCAACCGCAGCTTGAGAACCAAGATCTTCGGTGAGAAATTCAAAAGTTGTCCTGGTGTAATAATCCAGCCCGCGGACCATGAATTTGTTGAGTGAATAGTCGACCCCAAGGCTGTCGAGTTGTTTTTGCACGGCAGTAAAATGGAGGTTGCAGTCAGCACATAGACTGTCCAGGATTGAGGGCGCATCCTGCACAAGCTGTTGGCAGTTCCGTTTTTTGCAGTCAAGAACGCGAAGAGGATTCGTGGTTGTCCTGCGTTTGCAGTCTTCGCAGAGGCTCTCTGTACGTTCCTGAAGATAAGCAACCAGTTTGGTGCGGAAATCCGGACGACATTTTGGACAGCCCAGAGAGTTGACTTCAAGGCTGACTGTCAAACCAAGTTCGTTGAGAAGCATTTGGCCAAGAGCCATGAGTTCAGCATCGATTTCGGGCTCAAGTGCTCCGATAACTTCGATATCTATTTGATGAAATTGTCGTTGTCTTCCCTTTTGCGGCCGTTCATGACGAAACATGGGGCCTATGGTGAACAAGCGCTGGACCGGCTGTTTGACATGCAGACCGTTTTCAATATAGGCTCGAAGCAGAGAGGCCGTAGCTTCCGGACGCAGGGTGATGCCTTTGTCGACAAAGGTATACATCTCTTTTTCGACAATATCAGTGGCTTCACCAATAGACCGGGCAAAAAGTTCAGTTTTTTCCAGAATTGGCAGACGAATTTCCTGCAGGCCAAACCGGCGAAAAATATCACGGGCCGTGGTCTCAATTTTTTGCCAGGTGGCAACTTCTTCAGGCAGGATATCTTTAAAGCCGTTAATGGCTTTTATTTTCAAGCAGACCTCCATATTGGGGCAAGTGACCGGAGAATTTATGCACCGGAACGATAAGAAATAGATAAAAAATATGAAATTTAATCGATTTGTTGTGGAAAAGTCAAGACGATGTCATCCGATTATGGTAAATTACAGGATTTATAAATGGAAATTATGAAGAGAAGATGCTTTGATGCCGGGATACTTGACAAAGATGTCTCTGCGTAGCATTATCCAGCAATCTTCTGCCATATATCTATAAGAGAAAATAATGAAATTACCTGAACTCAAAATTGGTCCCTTTGTCGCGCCCGTTCCCATTATTCAGGGAGGAATGTCTATTCGTGTTTCCACCTCGGCTTTGGCAATTCCAGTGGCTGAAAATGGTGGGATTGGCACGATTGGCGGATCTGGTATTCCGATTCCGGAACTTCAGGAAGATATCCGTAAGGCCAAGGCGGCAACGGATGGAGTGATCGCTGTCAATATTATGTATGCCATGAAAAATTTTCATGAGCTGGTGATGGGTTCTATTGAGGCCGGTGTTGACATGATTATTACCGGGGCCGGATTCTCAAGGGATATTTTTAAAATTGGCAAAGAGCATAATATACCTATCGTCTCCATTGTGGCTTCGCCTTCTTTTGCCCGTCTTGCGGAAAAGTTGGGGGCCGCAGCCATTGTCGTTGAAGCTGCAGAGGCTGGCGGTCATCTGGGAACTGATGTTCCGCTGCGGGATCTTTTCCCTTCAATCCGGAAGGTGGTGTCCAAGGTACCGTTGATTGCTGCCGGCGGGGTTATCAATGGTTTTGAGATGGCAGAAATGATGGATACGTTTGGGGCTGACGGGGTACAGATTGCCTCCCGTTTTGTTCTGAGCGAAGAGTGTTCTGTGTCACAGGAGTTTAAAGAGACATATCTGAAAGCGCAAAAGGAGGATATTGTTGAGGTCCAGTCTCCTGTCGGGATGACCGGCCGGGCAATTAAAACGCCTTTTATTAAGCAGATGGAGGACGGGTTCGATGTTTCTGCCGAAAAATGTAAATTTAAGTGCTTGAAAAAATGTAGTTATAAGTACTGTATTAATGATCGGTTAACAGCCTCCTGTACTGGAGATGTTGAAAATGGACTGGTCTTTTGCGGAGCTAATGCCTATAAAATGGATTCTATTCTGCCTGTTCAAGAGATTTTTTCCCAGTTTGTTCGTGATGCTGAATCTGTTTACAAAGAAAACGTCTAACAGTCCGATATGATTGAACCAGCTGGTTCCAGGGGCGTTTGAGCCTCATGACACCACCCCAAAGCCCTGACAAAAAGAAGGTGTCCAAAGCCCGTCCTGAGCGCCAGGCTGCGGTTATCTTACCGGCAGATCATTCGGTTCGTGAACAGGATATTGAACAGGAAGCCCTAAAGGTACTTTACCGGCTTCGTGATGCCGGTTATTCCGGCTATCTTGTAGGAGGCGGAGTTCGGGATCTCTATCTAGGCAATCGTCCCAAAGATTTTGATATTTCTACAGATGCTCACCCTGGCCAACTACGCAAGCTCTTTCGTAATTCCCGTACCATTGGACGTCGATTTCGTCTGGTTCAGGTCTTTTTCCGGGGGAACAAAATTATTGAGGTCTCCACCCTCCGTTCCCAGAGCGAATTTGACATCAATGATCCTGAAAAAGTTTTGCCTGCCAATAATACCTTCGGGACCTTGCAGGAAGATGCCTTTCGCCGTGATCTCACCATAAATTCTCTTTTTTTTGAAATCGAAAACAAAACCATCATTGATTATGTCGGTGGTGTCCAGGACCTTGATAACGGTATTATCCGCATAGTTGGTGATCCTGCAATACGTATCACCAGGGATCCTGTCCGTATCCTCCGTGCTATCAGACACGCTGCCCGTAACGGGTTTGTTGTTGAGCCGATAACCTGGAAAGCGATTCTGGCTCATCGGCAAAAACTTGACCTCTGTCCTCCTTCGCGAATTCGAGATGAATTGTTGAAAGATCTGCACACGGGCAAGAGCAGGGACTGGGCTGAGATAGCACTTAAGAGTAAGGTTTTTATAACTTTATTTCCTTTTTATGAACCTCTGCTAGAGGGGAAAAAAGGGGGAAAAATAAAAAAACAGCTGCTCCAGCTTCTTGGTGTGCTCGATCGTTTGTATAATGATGTGTCGGCCAGGGGCAGAGTCGTTA
>JALXCX010000345.1 GCA_026990725.1 Desulfobulbaceae bacterium | reverse complement strand
ACCATAACCACAACTTTTTTCCGTTTCACCGGCGGATGGAGCGAACGGGTCATACCTGCAAGATCAACAGCAAGATCCATGAGATCTCCAAGCGCCCAGTGAGGCATGGTAAGCTGCTCAAGACGGGCAACAGCCCTGTCACGAAATTCCTGATCCTGAGGATAAATTTGACGCAATACCCCTTCCATAAAACCAACATTATCTGAACGTATCTGGGACATATACAACCTGTAAAAAGAGATTAACTGTTAATTATAATTCCTGTAGGATGCTCTCTATTCCTATTTCTGCGCTTCTTCATTTGATCCTGACCGGAATACCACATGAAACAAGATATACTTTGTCAGCAAGGCGGGCCACGACCTGATTGCATTGCCCAACCAGATCTCGATATCTGCGAGCCAAGGCATTATCCGGGACAATGCCAAGCCCAACCTCACCAGAGACCATGATGGCAGTTCCGGAATGTTTTTTTATATGCCGGGCCAGCTCTTCGGCAAGACGGGAGATATCATCTTCGCTTAATTGTTTTTCCCTTTTTTCAGCATCATGCATTAAATTGTTCACCCAAAGAGTGAGGCAATCAAGTAGCACAATTGTTTCAGGCGCACAGCCTTTTAACACATTCCCGGGATAAAGCGGCTCTTCAACACTCTGCCAGCCTCGACCCTGTCGCCCGGCAATATGGCGGTTGATTCGCTCATCCATTTCCAGATCCGTCCTTGGACAGGTGGCGATAAAAAGCCGGGGTCCGCACATGCCTTCAGCCATATTCTGAGCAAATAGGGATTTTCCCGACCGACTGCCACCGGTTATCAGAATAAGCTCAGCCATAGCAATAGAAACAGAAAGAGTTCAAAAGAGCCATCAAAGATTAAGCGCCTTTAACAGGCCGCCCTCATGGTGCAGCTCAAGAATAGTCAAAGAGGCCGGAGCCACATCAAAGAGCAGGTAATTACGAGGTGATATGCCCAAAACAAGACAGATCATAGTTCGGATAACGCCGCCATGGGTGACGACTGCAATGCGCTCTTTTTCTGTTTTCCTGAACAAATCGGCCATTGCCTCCACACGTTCAATAAAATCCCTGACCCTTTCCCCCCCGGGAAAAACAAAGTCGAGATAGTTGCACCAGTCATCCACAAGGTCGGGATACTTTCCCGCAATATCTGCAAAGCTCTGCATCTCCCAACGTCCGAAATCAATTTCACGTAAGCGCTCATCATGGCAGACCCGGGAAGGGCTGCATCCGTATCCGGCCAAAACATCAAGGGTCTGCCTGACACGAAGTTGCGGACTCGCATACCAGTGCTGGATAGGGGCCATCTTTCGGGCAATATCGCCAAGCCGCTTCAATCCTCTGCCGGAAAGAGGGAGCTCTGTAGTGCCGGCCAGAACACCGGACGCAGCCGTGGTTGGCCCATGCCGGACAAGAAAAATCTGCATTGTCATAATATATTCTGCTTTGACAAAAAATTAAGAATAGCATACCAAAGCTACGGAATGCAAACAGAGTTTTGCAGGATTATTGACATATTTATATATCGGCCTCAATCCATAGTTTTAATTATTAAATAAGAATTTATCTTGACAAAAAATGAACACCGACCTATTCTTTATTAAGAAATAATCCTAATACAACTTAACAGCGAGGACAACTCATGAGTAAAACATTAGAAAATCTCCAGGCAGCCTTTGCAGGAGAGTCACAGGCCAGAAACATGTACACTTTTTTTGCCAAGGTCGCACGGAAGGAAGGATATCATTATATTGCTGAAATTTTTGAAGAAAGTGCCGAAAACGAAAAACGCCACGCAAAGGATCATTTTGCTCTCCTCGGAGGGCTTGGTGACACAGCAGCAAATCTACAGCAGGCAATAAACGGTGAAAACTACGAAACAACCGACATGTATCCGGCTTTTGCCAGGCAGGCCGAAGAAGAAGGCAACGCAGAGGCGGCAGCCCTGTTTACAGCCATAGGCCAAGTTGAAAAAGAGCATCGGGACCGCTATCAACGCTGCCTGGACATGGTATTAGCCGGTACAGTGTTTAAACGTGACCAACCCGTAAAATGGAAATGTAGCAAATGCGGATATATCCATGAAGGAACCGAACCGCCCGAAACCTGTCCATCGTGCCGCCACCCGCGTGAGTATTATGCACCGGCAAATATGGACATCTGATCTCAAGGTCATCCTATGACGGCCAGGGTTTTGCCAGTGTTACACATGAACCACAGTACCCCGCCAATAAACTTGAAAAATTTTATTTGACAACAGATTTCATAATACAGATACTTAAAGAAGTAGAGGACGTACCAAGTTCTCAGCGGCGGCATGGCAAATCAGAGACCAGCGGCATCTTTCATATAAGAAGAAAGAAGAATAAAGCATATCGCCTGAGCAAAAAGTTTTCTGTCATGAAACGAGGCGACTATACTCAAAACAGACAAACCAGGAGTCAGATATGGCCGAAGAAGCGGCAGGATGCGCCAGACCAACAGGCGGGCCTGTAGGCGAAACCGCAGACACTCCCCCAAAAGAGCAACAGCAACCGACAATGGAGGTACAATCAATGATAAAAGTAGGCCAAAAAGCGCCGGATTTTACCGCACCGGGTTACCATAAAGGTGAATTTATCAATATCAAGCTTTCCGATTATCTTGGCAAATGGGTAATCCTTTGTTTTTATCCAGGCGATTTCACCTTTGTCTGAGCAACCGAAATTTCAGCGGTCGCTGAAAAATATACAGAAATCAGCGGGCTTGGCGTAGAAGTACTGGCCATTTCCATTGACTCTATGTTTACCCATAAAATGTGGAACGACCATGAGCTGGCCAAAATGGTTGAAGGCGGTATCCCCTTCCCCATGCTTTCAGATGCGGGCGGTAAAGTCGGTACCGTATACGGTGTCTATGACGAAGACTCCGGGGTAGAAAACCGGGGGCGATTCCTGATTGATCCCGATGGCATTGTTCAGGGGTATGAGGTGCTGGTACCGCCCATTGGTCGAAATGTCGCGGAAACCATCCGCCAGATACAGGCGCTCCAGCTTATCCGGGAAAAACAGGGAGCCGAAGCCACCCCGTCAGGATGGCAACCGGGCAAGGCAACTCTTAAACCAGGTATCGACCTTGTAGGTAATGTCTGGAAAGAATGGAAAACCAACCAGGCTTTTGATTAAAGGGTAACATCCCTTGAAGGCAACCGGGCAGGTTCCTCCTCCTTTCCTGTCCGGTTGTTTTTCCCTCCCCTCTCACCCCTTCTCCCCTGACAGTTTTTGACTGCTCAATATTTTTTTGGAGAGCGAAGTACAGCCTGGATCGAACATTTTTTTCGGTACGGCCCGCCAATCCGGCTCTGGCAAACTGATCAATATATAAGGTTGCCAGACGAATCCTCGGCAAGCCCGACCACAACAAGCCCAGACTGATCAGCCATATCAATCATTGCGTCACGGTCAAAAAGAAGCGATTGTCCGGCTTCAACGGCCAGTACTGCCCCTTTAACCGAGGCCAGCGTCTGTATCGTTTTTGTACCGGTTGCAGGCAGATCAAAACGGAAGTCCTGGCCCGGTTTTTTCACTTTCACCACCACGGCACCACTCCGGGCAAGTGAACCGCCCCGTTGGATGGCAGCATCAGTCCCTTCAATGGCCTCGACGGCCAACACGCTGCGCTCCCTGACCACCACACACTGGCCGATATCGAGCCGTCCCACTTCACGGGCTATTTTCCAGCCAAAACGAATGTCTTCAAGCTGTTCTTTTGCAGGCTTCTTTCGGGTAAGGACTCCTTGAGGAAACAGCAGATGGTCAAGATAGCAGGTTGATTCGAGCACCTTAATACTCTCCTCTTCAAGTGCTGCAGCCACAGCCCGAAGAATGGCATCATCAAGTCTGTTATCAATTTTGTTCCAGAGGGTCAATCCTTTTAAATCAGGAAGAATATCTTTGAAAATACGGGTTTTGGTGATGGTTCCGCAAAAAACGGTTTCCCTGACGCCCTGGGTGTGAAAAAATTTAATTATTTTGCCCAGCTGACCAAGTTTAACCCAACAGCAAACATCTGCACGCTCTGCAAGTACAAGCGCAGTCTCATTCTGGTGGCATACAGCCACAACTTTTCTCCCCCTTTCTTTTGCGGCTTCTGCAAAGAGCAGGGGAAACTGGCCGCCGCCGGCAATAAGACCTATTGGAGTATCCATAAGCAAACAGGCCGAAAGACGTCAGTCACAGCCCAGATCTTTACCGGTATTCTTCACAACGCCCCGGGTGCTGGTCCGAAAGAACTCGACCATTGCCTGAACCTCTACGCAATCTTTGAACCGGTGTTCGATCTCTGTTAAAGAATCTTTCAGCAAGGTCTCTTCCGAGGAGCGGTAGATCATTTTATACGCCTTTTCCAGCTTGCTCACGGCCTCCCTGCTCACCCCGTTTCGTTTCATGCCAATCTTGTTGACACCGGAAATACGCATCCGTTTTCTCGTGCCGGTGACAATAACAAAGGGTGGTACATCTTTGCTGATACCCGACATTCCTCCAATATAGGAATAATCACCAACCCGGCAAAACTGATGAATGGCTGTAAGCCCTCCCAGATTCACATGACTTCCCAGTTCAACATGTCCTGCCAGGGTTGCGACATTTGCCATGATTACATGATTGTGGATTATACAATCATGCGCCACATGGGTGTAGGCCATGAGCAGATTGTTATCTCCGATAACAGTTTTTCCATTGCCATTCACTGTTCCCCTGTGAATGGAGACATATTCACGGATCTGGTTATTATTTCCGATAATAAGTTCTGTGGCTTCCCCGCTGTAATGCATGTCTTGGGGCGGTGTACCAATGGAGGTAAACGAACCGACATGGTTGTTGGCTCCGATGGTGGTATGTCCGGAAATAACGGCATGGGCATCAACAGTTGTATTGCTGCCAATAACGACATTTTTTCCTATGACAGCGTACGGGCCTATGGTGGCACTTCCGTCTATTTCGGCCTGCGGTTCGACAACAGCCTTTTCGTGTATAGTCATCTATTCTATCCTCTGGCAGGCCTTACTCCCGCACTCAAAGAAAACCAGGGTAAACAATCTGCCAGGAGCAGAACGCAACAAATCCCACCACATCAGGAAAACGCAGCCATTAGTCCAGCCTCTGTCACCAGCACATCATCGACATAGGCTTTGCCGATCATTTTAATAATATTTCTCTTCTGCCGGGTCAATTCCAGTTGAAAGATCAACTGATCCCCCGGATAGACAACCTTGCGAAAACGGACGTTATCCATACCGGCAAAATACACCAGTTTTCCCTGCACCGCATCAAGGGAGAGATAGGCAAGTACCGTGGCCACCTGTGCCATTCCCTCCAAAATCAGGACTCCGGGCATCACCGGTTCTCCGGGAAAATGTCCCTGGAAAAAAGGTTCGCCCATACTGACATTTTTAAGACCTGTAATAGTTTTACCGGCTTCAAAGTCAAGTATTCGATCAACCATGATAAAAGGGTAGCGATGCGGCAGGAGATCAAGAATCGATTTGATATCCATTGGCAGCTGTACCTGTGGTTTCTTCGTCATTTTTCTTCACCATCCTCTTGTTTCTGCGCCAGAAGAGTTGTTAACCTGTCCACTTCTCTGCGCAATTTTCTGATGTTTCGCACCATGTCAGGAAGTCGGGCATAGGCTGCCGTTGCTCTACCCCATTTTTTAACATCAATGGCCGGAACACCGCCGACAACAGCTCCTGCCGGCAAATCATTATGCACCCCGCCCATGGCTGCCACCATGACTCCATCATCTAAATGAATATGACCGGCAAGCCCGGCCCGGGCACCAAGCACCACATTCCGGCCAAGCGAAGTACTGCCGGCTATACCAACCTGCCCGACCAGGACAGAATTCTCACCAATTACACAGTTATGGCCTACCATGACAAGGTTGTCAATACGTGCCCCGGCCTTTAGATGGGTGGTACCAAAGGCTGCCCGGTCCACACAACTGTTTGCGCCAATCTGCACCCCGTCATCAATCTGGACATTACCCACCTGAGGCTTACTGACATGCTCACCAGTTGCAGGATTTGTGGCAAAACCAAAACCATCACTGCCAATAATCGACCCGTGATGGAGCACAACACCGTTACCCAGCACACAGCCATGGGCCACCACAACATTTGCGTGCAGAGTGCAGTCGTTGCCAATCACGACATCATCGCCGACAACAACCCCGGGAGCAAGAGTAACCCGCTCCCCGATTGTGACCCTGTCACCAATGCTGACCAGTTCCCTGATTGTCAGCTCTTCACCAAGCTGACAATCCTGGCCGAGAACGGCAGTAGGATGAATACCGCCTGCTGTAAACGCCTGATCAAGCAGATAGTTATGAATGCGTGCTGCCGCAAGATCTGGGGAAGCCACCCGTATGACAGGAAGCTCAACCTCGTCAAGCTCGTCGGGAACAATACAGGCAGAAGCCTGTGTCCGGGTTAATGCTTCCTGCATTTTTACAGACACAATAAAACTCAATTCCCCGGTAGTGGCCAGCTCAAGGCTGTTGAGCGCTGTGATACTCAATCCGCTGTCACCGGAAACAACACCGCCGACAAGTTCAGCCAGTTCCTGCAGGGTGACAGTTTTCATGGAACTCCTCCAAATAAACCAGCATAGCTGGACCGGATTCGCCTGACGAGTCAGACATTAAAAATCTCTCATTGCAGTATAACAAGGCAGCGTTACAAAAAAATGTTGAATAAAAAAGTATAACAATAGCTTATTTCTTCTTACTGGTAAAGAAAAACAGAACGGCGGAGTTTATCAAATCCGGCGAGCTCATCCTTCCAGGATGCCTCCAGTTCAAGGATATTTCTGCCATCTTCAAGGGATATCCGTAACTCCTGATCCCCAAGAATCATATCCATGGGCAATCTTTCGTATTCATACTCATAGGGCGGTTGTTTATAGGCAAACCTGTCCGGATAGAGAAGAAAAAGACTCTGGTAGAGCAGAAGACTCAATCGGTAGGATAAAAATGCTTCCGGCTCCGTTACATGGACATGAAATCCTTTGCAGACATGCCCTGCCCATTTGCCCGAAGTCGGTTCAAAACAAAGCGGCCTCAGAACGCAGCCGGGGAGTTCCGCCTTGTCAAGCAGGTCAAGCACTTCCTGATGATCAATAAATGGGGCCCCGACCAGCTCAAAGGGGAGCGTTGTGCCGCGACCTTCAGAGATGTTGGTTCCTTCCCAGATCACCTGCCCAGGATACACAAGGGCGGTGAGCGGAGTGGGCATATTGGGCGATGGAAAAACCCAGGGAAAGCCGGTATCGGCAAAGAACATCCGACGCTGCCAGCCTGCCATGGGGATGACTTCAAGATCTGCGTCAATACCCATTTCCCGGTTACAGAGCAAAGCCAGCTCCCCCATGGTCAGGCCGTGGCGCATGGGAATCTCATACAAACCAACAAAAGACCGAAATGCTTTTTTCAGCAGATTGCCTTCAACAATTTCCCCGCCCACAGGATTTGGCCGGTCAAGGACGACTATTTTTTTACCGATTTCCGCAGCTGTCTGCAGGCAGTGAACAACGGTCCAGATAAAAGTGTAAACCCGGGTGCCCACATCCTGCAAATCAACAAGCAGGATATCAAGATCAGCAAACATTGCAGGCAGAGGTTGACGGGTATCGCCATAGAGCGAGTAGACAGGCAGCCCGCAAACCGGATCTACGGCATGGGCAGATTCAATCATGTTATCCTGCTTCTCGCTGAAAAATCCGTGCTGAGGAGAGAACAGACAACTCAGCTGGCCGGGAAACGCCGTGAGCAGGATGTCACGACTGTGGGTGAAATGATGATCTGTTGAAGCCTGATTACAGAGCAGCCCCAGCCGCTTTCCTTCAAGAAAGGAAGGCGGGGAAGTGACAAGCTGTTCTATACCCGGAGAAATCATGTGTTTGTTACGCTGAGGCAATTCTTCTGGCAACATGATCGTGGTGCGTAACAGAAGAAAACACCCTGTTCAGCTGTCAGTCCACTCACTTCGGCTATTCCACAGTCACACTTTTGGCCAGATTGCGGGGCTGGTCGACATCACAGCCGCGGCGGTTGGCAATCTCATAGGAGAGCAACTGGGCAGGAATAGTATAGAGCAAGGGGTTAAGTTCTTCATTGACCTGTGGCAGATAGAGTACATCATCGGTCAGCGTGGCAAGATGCGTGTCTCCTTCCGTACCGATGAGCAACAACCTGCCCTGGCGCGCCTTGATCTCTTCCACGTTGGAGACTGTTTTCTGATACACGCAGTCTTGAGGCACCAGTGCCATCACCGGCATGTCCTTATCAATAAGGGCAATTGGCCCATGTTTGAGTTCTCCGGCAGCATAACCTTCGGCGTGGATATAAGAAATTTCCTTCAACTTCAAAGCGCCCTCAAGGGCAATAGGGAAGTTCAATCCTCGGCCAACAAAAAGAAAATCACGGGAATCATAGTAGCGTTCAATCAGTTCCTGAATATCCTTTTGCAACTGAGGAAGAATTCTTTCTATCACTCCGGCAACATCAATGAGAGCGGCACCGAGTTCTTTGAGTTTTTCACGGTCCATGGTCTGGCGTACCTGGCCAAGATAGAGAGTCAGCATGAACAGCGCTGATAACTGACCGGTAAAAGCCTTGGTGGAAGCAACCCCGATCTCCGGACCGGCATGGGTATAAATAATGCCGTCTGCTTCACGGGTCATCGTAGAACCGACCACATTACAGATGGTAACGATTTTTGATCCCAGAGAAGAGGCCAGTCGTATTCCGGCCAGAGTATCCGCAGTTTCCCCGGACTGGGAAATGGACAGCGTGAGGACACGCTCGTTCATCAGTAACTTGCGGTAGCGAAATTCCGAGGCAATATCCACATCAACCGGGATGCCCACCCATTTTTCAATCCAGTATTTCGCAACCAGTGCTGCATGCCAGGAAGTGCCGCAGGCCACAAGGGCAATCCGTTCAATATTGCATAATTCCTCACCGGAAAGACTTATTTCCGGAAGTTCAACTTCTCCGGTATCCGGAATAATACGACCACTCACGGTATTGAGAATAGCCTGGGGCTGCTCAAAAATTTCCTTGAGCATAAAATGCTTAAATCCGGCCTTTTCGGCCATGGCGGCATTCCAGTCGATGGTGCATATTTTTTTGCTTATTTCCCTGCCGCTGTCAACCTCCATAATCGTATAGGAGCCTTTTTCAAGAACAACCAGCTCATTATCATCAAGAAAAATAACCTTTCGGGTATAAGGGAGCAGAGCCGGGACATCCGAGGCAACGTAGGAGGCCTCATCGTCAACGCCCATGACAAGAGGGCTTTGGTTACGGGCGGCAACAATTTTATTTGGGTCTTTGGCCCACATAACACCCAATGCGTAGGAGCCTTCCACCCGGGCAAGTGCCTTTTGCACAGCAGCAACAAGATCATTCTCAAGGTATTTTTCAATGAGATGGGCAAGAACTTCCGTATCGGTTTCCGAAGAAAAAAAATGCCCTTCAGCGACAAGCTCCTCTTTCAGACTTCCATAATTTTCAATAATCCCATTGTGAATCACAACAAGCTCGCCGGTACAGTCTGAGTGAGGATGAGCGTTGTCCAAGGTCGGCGCGCCATGGGTGGCCCAGCGGGTATGGCCAAGACCGGTGTGACTGGCTACACCTATCGCCACGTCAACCGCCTCTTCCAGGTGAATCAGTTTGCCGGCGGCCCTGAATTTTACCAATTTTCTTTCAGACTGATAGACAAGCCCTGCTGAATCATAGCCTCGATATTCCAATCTCCGTAAGCCTTCAAGTAAAATTGGAACAACTTTTCTATTCCCGGTATAACCAACAATTCCGCACATGATTAATCTCCATTGACAAGCACTTATTCTATCATCAAGATACAGGGCTTCAGCTTTCTTCAGGTTCCTCAAAGATGAATAGTCAGACCAGAACAAATTTAATAAATACTATCACATAGCTTAGACAAAGGATACTTAAAAAAAACAATCCAGCCAACAGAAGAATAAAATTCTTTACACAAAGGCAGAAATACAGGTAAATTACATATAATTATTAAGAAAAGGGAAATATTATGAATAACAGGCAACGTCTTAAGGAACTTCTCCTGACCAAGTCTTATAGAAAAGGGACTTTTACACTAACATCGGGAAAAACATCTGATTTTTATATTGATGGCAAGCAGACAACACTGGACGCTGAAGGAAGTTATCTTTGCGGACGTCTACTCTATGAGTTGATCGAAAAGGCACCAGAGCCAATTGGCGGTGTAGGCGGAATGACACTGGGCGCCGACCCTCTGGTCACAGCAGTCTCCATTGTCAGCTTTCTCGAGAAGAACCCCATTCCGGCCTTTATAATTCGCAAGGAAGCCAAAGGCCATGGAACCGGAAATTATATTGAAGGAAAAAACAATCTTCCCGTTGGATGTCGCGTGGCCTTGATGGAAGATGTCGTTACCACAGGAGGCACATTGCTCCAGGTAATTGAACGTGTTGAAAATGAAGGATTTACAGTCGGGCTGGTTGTCACCGTGGTCGATCGCCAGGAAGGCGGTGCGGAAACACTTGCTCAAGCGGGTTATCCCTTAAAGTCAATCTTTACCAGAGAAGAACTCATTGGATGAGAAAAATGAGAAACAGAAACGCCTTTTCCCGCCGCCAATAATCGTTTCTTATTCACCTGGCTTATGAAGTGCAAGAAATGCGGACATAAACTTGAAGTGGCCCGGCGATGCAGACAAGTTCGCCTGAAGTGTTCCGCTTGCGGGCATGAGTACAGAATTCATGAGGTCGCTTCAGAGCTTGACAGGGAAACCGAAGAAATACTGGAACGCTATACCGCAATTATTTACGACTGATCCCATGAAAAACATCAAAATCTTTGTCCGCGCAGACAACACAGCCACCATTATATGCCCCTCCTGCAGTGCTGTAAAAAAAATTTCGGTTGAGCCTTTTAAACATAAAAAACATTTGCTGCAGCTCCGCTGTAAATGCGGAGAACGGTTTACCGTACAACTGGACTTCAGAAAATTTTACCGGAAATCAATCAGCCTGCCAGGCACCTTCCGGGTTGTGAAACCGGCCGGGGGAGGTGGCGGGGTTATTCACATTAAAAATCTTTCCCTGGGAGGTATCGGCTTTACTGTTTCCGGTGTGCATCATCTTGAAAGGGGGCAGACCCTCCAGCTTGACTTTACCTTAAACGACAAACACCAGAGTAACATCCGTAAACAGGCCGTTGTCCGAACCATTAATAAAAACAGTATTGGCTGCAGGTTTATCGACTCCCAGGCTGCTGAAAAAGCCCTTGGTTTTTATCTGCGCCCCTGAGTTCTCGTTGAGCAGTCCACGGGCAGCTTCCCCACTCGCCCGTCATTCGTCATTATTTAATACCTGCGCCCTGACAGTTGTTTCTCAATTACTGGCAGGAGCGCAGAAAGGGTCTCCTGGTCAACAGCGCTGACACAAACACCGTCAGCAAGGTTTTCCAGGGAATCTTTTTCCACTTTGTCCATTTTATTGTAAACCCGCAGACAGGAAATCGTGCCCAGGTCAAGTTCTGCCAGTAAATCATCAACCACTTTGGCCTGATCCTGCCAGCAGGGATTGGAAACATCAATGACATGCAGGAGCAAGTCTGCCTCAGCAAGCTCTTCAAGGGTTGAGGCAAAGGCCTTGAGCAGTTCCCCGGGGAGATTACGGATAAACCCTACAGTGTCGGTAATGATGACCTCCATATCTGTTGGAAAACGCAAACGGCGTGACGTGGGGTCAAGGGTCGCAAAGAGCATGTCCTCGGCCTTGATTTCCGAATTGGTTAATGTATTAAGCAGGGTAGACTTTCCCGCATTGGTATAGCCGACCAACGAGATCACCGGCACATCATGTTTTCGACGACGTGAACGTCGATGATAGCGTTGTTTTGCCACTCCCTTCAGTTCCCTTGCCAGTCGGGCAATACGGTCGTTAATCCGGCGTCGGTCTATCTCAAGTTTTGTCTCACCCGGGCCACGGGCGCCAATACCACCTGTAAGTCGAGACAGGGCATCATCACGGGTGGCAAGCATGGGCAGCATATATTTCAACTGAGCCATTTCGATCTGCAGCTTGCCCTCTCTGGACAAGGCACGAGAGGCAAAAATATCAAGGATCAGCTGGGTGCGATCAATAACCCGCAAGTCAGTATGTTTTGTCACTGAGCGGATTTGTGATGGTGTTAATTCCTGGTCAAACAACAGCAGATTTGCCCCGGTCCGCAGACTCATCAGTGCAATGTCCATCAACTTGCCGCGGCCAAGAATAAAGCGGGGATGAATTTTACGCCGACGCTGGATAACCTGCTCCACCACCTGCACATTTGCAGCACGGGCAAGTTCGGCCAACTCAACCATGGATTCTTCTGCCAGGAGTTTTGAACCGCTGGTCACAGCAATCAAAATGGCCCGATCACGACCTTTATCAACCTCTCTGACCGGACGCACCCGGGCAAACTCTTCTTCTATATTTTCAATGAGTTCACTACACGACTCGCTCTGTGCGGCCGGATGGACAGGATCCAGCAGCTGCCAGTCCCGGTTATCAACTTTTCCAGGAAGAAGATGTGCTGTATGCAGTAAATCCGGATACCCATCAACAATCGTCAGCACCGAGATCAGGTCGAGCCGCAGGCAGACCATATCCATAATATCTTCCTGGTTGGGGCCGCCGGTCCGAAGGGTTGTATGGATGCAGCGAAGTCCGCGCAGGCGTCCCCCTGAACTTCTCACCTGATTGAGAACCGGAATAACGATACGTTCATGATCGCCGATAATAACCGTCTCAACCCGGCCCGATCTGTGAACCAGCAGACCAAGCTGACGGTTCAGCTCAACGGTTAATGCTGCCAGTGAACGGGCAAGATCACGACTTATAATCTCAGCCGGATTAATTCTTTTCTGACAAAACCGCTCCAGCCGACGAAGCTGTTTCGTTTTCAGGCCTGCTTTATTGCCAACAAGAGTGATAACAGAATCTCCAATGATCAGCAGTGAGCACTGCCTGGGGTACGGGGAAAAGGGATGACATCACGAATATTAGCCATACCGGTCACAAACTGAACCAGGCGTTCAAAACCAAGGCCAAACCCAGCATGGGGAACTGATCCATAACGACGCAAATCGAGATACCAGGAATATTCGGAAGCATCAAGACCAGCTTCCTCCATTCTTTGCATGAGGACAGGCAAGCGCTCTTCCCGCTGGCTTCCACCGACCAGCTCGCCAATTCCGGGAACAAGAATATCCATTGCCGCCACCGTTTTATCATTCTCATCAAGCCTCATGTAGAACGGCTTGATATCTTTTGGATAATTCGTCACGATCACAGGTCTTCCGGCAAGGTCTTCACAGAGAAAACGCTCATGTTCCGCCTGCAGATCAATGCCCCAGCTCACGGGAAAGGAAAACTCCCTGCCCGATTTTTCCAGCTCGTTAATGGCTTCAGAATATGTCATTCTGGTAAAAGGCAATTCCCGAACTTTCTCAAGTTTTTGAATAAGCCCCTTACTGACAAAACGATTAAACAGCTCAATATCTTCGGCACATTGGTCAAAAACTGTGGCAATAAGCTCACGGATCAACTCTTCAGCCACCTTGGCATTGCACGTAAGATCACAAAAAGCCATTTCAGGCTCCAACATCCAGAACTCAGCCAGATGTCTACTGGTGTTCGAATTCTCCGCGCGAAAAGTAGGCCCAAAGGTATAAACCCGGCCATGGGAGAGGGCGTAAATTTCCGCCTGTAGCTGCCCGCTGACTGTAAGGCCGGCCCGTTGCCCGAAAAAATCCTGAGCAAATGGATTTTTTTCCTGCAACTGGTCACCGTCAAGGGCTGTTACGGTAAACATTTCTCCAGCCCCTTCACAATCAGACGTCGTAATGATGGGAGTATGCACCTGAAAGAACCCCCGTTCCTTAAAAAACCGGTGAATTCCGTAGTTAAGTTCCGAGCGTATCCGGGCAACAGCGCCCAAAGCATTTGTTCGCGAGCGGAGATGACTGATGGAGCGAAGAAACTCAAAACTGTGCCTTTTCTTCTGCAGGGGATAGGTTGCAGGATCAGCGC
>JALXCX010000344.1 GCA_026990725.1 Desulfobulbaceae bacterium | reverse complement strand
ATTCTGGCTATTGGCTCGGGAGGGTCTTTTGCCCAGGCAGCAGCAACGGCTTTGATCGCCCACTCAGATCTGGATGCAGAGTCGGTTGCACGAGAGTCCATGAATATTGCCGCCTCCATCTGTGTGTACACAAATCACAATCTTCTTGTAGAAAAAATTTGAGAGCCCGTAAAAATAGACTCGTTTTCTGAAATTTTATCTATTCTTAGTAAATTGGTAACTATTCAGGTATAAGCACAATGCTGGCATAACCTGTGGCCTGTAACTGTTCAGATGTGCTCCATGGTGCGGTAAGCAGGCCAACGAACTATAGCCCGTCTATGTGAGGAGGCCTGATCGCCGCACCATGGGGTGCAGCTGAATAGTTACGTAAATTGTACAATACCCCGCCCCAGGGGGCAGGGTATAAACCTCCAGGATTTTAATAAACATGAACAATATAAATTCTCTGACACCGCAGGAAACGGTACAGGAGCTTGATAAGTATATTATAGGCCAGGATGCGGCTAAACGATCGGTTGCCATAGCGCTGCGGAACAGGTGGCGGAGGCAGCAGGTACCTGCTCCTTTGCGTGAGGAGATAGCTCCAAAAAATATCATAATGATCGGGCCGACCGGTGTTGGAAAAACAGAGATCGCACGCAGACTTGCTCAATTGGCTCAGTCTCCTTTTATTAAGGTTGAGGCATCTAAATTTACTGAAGTCGGTTATGTCGGTCGTGATGTCGAGTCAATGGTGCGTGATTTGCTCCAACTGGCGATCACCATGGTAACGAAGGAAGAAGAGAAAGGCGTGCAGGATCGGGCACGTCGTGCTGCTGAGGAACGCTTGCTGGATATCCTGCTGCCCCCGGCATCTGCGGAGTCCTCTGAACCGGAAAATGAAAATGTTATTGCCCTTTCCTACGATGAAGTATTTGGCAGCGAGAAACAAAAGATCAACAACGATAAGAAAGCCGGACAGACACGTGAAAAATTGCGGCAAATGCTGCATGAAGGAAAGCTTGATGATCGTTTGGTTGAGCTGGAGGTTAGTTCTGCAAAACCTTCCGGACCAGTTGTTGAGGTGTTTTCTGCCGGTGGAATGGATGATATGCAGTCTTCGTTGCAGGATGCCTTTTCAAAAATGTTTCCCGGCAATAAAGAACCCCGCAAAGTGAAGGTCCCTGATGCCTTGGAAATACTCATAAAAGAAGAGTCGCAAAAACTTGTTGATACAGAAACAGCGACCCAGAAAGCTATTCGTTTAACAGAGCAGTCCGGGATTGTCTTTCTTGATGAAATTGATAAAATTGCTTCCAGGGGTGGGAGCGGTTCAGGTTCTCCTGATGTTTCAAGGGAAGGTGTCCAGAGGGATCTGTTGCCCATAGTTGAAGGATCAACAGTGACCACCAAGTATGGCCCTGTTCGGACAGATCATATTCTTTTTATTGCCTCCGGAGCCTTTCATCTTAATAAACCCTCGGATCTGGTCCCGGAACTGCAGGGCAGGTTTCCAATCAGGGTAAATCTTGATGCCCTGGGAGAGGATGAATTCTACCGTATACTAACCGAGCCGAAAAACGCTTTGGTCAAGCAGTACATCGCCCTGATGGCAACAGAAGGTATCGAGCTGACTTATGAAGAGGATGCTTTACGGGAAATGTCAAGAATTGCAGTGGAGGTCAATTCCAAGACAGAGAATATCGGGGCCAGGAGATTGCATACCGTGATGGAGCGGGTTCTTGATGAGCTTTCCTTTGATGCGTCTGAGAGAGAAGATCATTCTTTTACAGTGACCCCGTCGTATGTGCGGAAACAGCTTGCCGAGATCTCTGATAATGAAGATCTAAGCAGGTTTATTCTCTAATGTGTTGATTTATTTGTTTTTTCGCCAGTTTGGATGGGTTATGCCAAATTTATTCACCTTGTAGTTTAAAGCCCTGGGTGAGACCCCGAGTTGTTTGGCCGCATTTTTCTGGACCCAGAGGTTTTGTTCCAAAGCCCGCAGAATAAGTTCTTTTTCCTGAGTCTCTAAAGGCTCACAGCTTTTTCGAGTCTTGGGTTCTGGCTGATGGAAATCAGGTATCTGTATAGAAGAGGATTGTATAGTTTCGGATTCCTCTAGAATGACGGCCCGTTCCAGTGTGTTAGCCAGTTGTCTTATGTTTCCCGGCCAATTGTAACTTTTGATAATTGCCAGGGCGTTTGCAGAAAAGCCATGAATTTTTTTTGTGAGCATGGCGCATGATTTTTCCAATAATTTGTTGGCCAAGGGCTCAATACATTGTGGACGGTCATGTAGTGTGGGGAGTTCTACGGGCAAGACGTTAATCCTGTAAAAGAGATCTTCCCGAAACTTGCCACGGCTGATTTGTTGAGCCAGATTTTTGTTGGTAGCAGCGATGATCCGAACATCAACATGGATGGTCTTGTTTCCGCCAACCCGCTCAAAGGCTCGTTCCTCAAGGACCCGCAGGAGTTTTGCCTGAATTTCCAAGGGGATTTCTCCGATTTCATCAAGAAAAATTGTCCCGCCGTCGGCCTGTTCAAAACGACCGATTCGCTGCTTGTCGGCCCCGGTAAAAGAGCCTCTTTCGTGACCGAATAACTCACTTTCAAGTAACGTGTCAGGAATGTTGGTGCAGTTTATTTTAATAAACGGATTACTGCGTCTGGGGCTGTTAAAATGAATGGATCCGGAAAGAAAACTCTTGCCGGTCCCGGTTTTTCCGGTAAGCAGGATTGTAGAATCGGTTGAGGAAAATTTCTTTAAACTGCTGATAATTTGTTTAAAGGAAGCACTTTCCGCAACAATACTTTCAAAGTTGTAAACAATGTCCTGGCTTCTTCGCAGGTAGTCAATTTCATTGCTTAATTTACGTTGTTCGATTGCACGCTGTACCATCAGTTGCACTCGGGCCTGTGAAAAAGGGGTGGAAATAAAATCATAGGCTCCGAGTTTTATGGCCTCAACAATAAGGTCTGTCTGTTCTGATTTTGATGTAAGAATGATGGGTGTGTAAGGTGTCTGTTGATGTGTTTTTTTAAGCAGATCAAACGTGGAGGTGTTGTGCTGGGAAATGCGGATAAATATCACATCGTATTTGTTATTTTTCACTGCCCGGCCAAATGATTTCGGATCTGTCTGAAATGTTACCTGAGAAGTCTTTTTAAGGGCTTCGTTGAGGTGTTTTTTATGCTCGTCAAATGTCTCGTAAGCAAGTATAGAAAATTTTGCGGTTTCCATAAATATTCATTGCGTTAAGTTGGGTTTCATATTTGTTATCAGAGTACCTTTTTTGTAATTATACGATTATTTTTTCCAGTTGCAAAGCTGTGTTTATGTTTGCTTTGTATTTTAATTTTTTTCATATTGCCGGTCAGCCTGGATTGTCTGGAGGGCAATGGTTTTCATCTTTTTTATGATGAGGTTTTTTGTGGATCAAAATAATCGGAACAATAGAGATCAGGACATCATCTTCATGGGAATGGCCCTGGATTGTGCAGCGTCCGCTGCACGTATAGGTGAAGTTCCGGTTGGAGCGGTGTTGGTGGATGCGGGTAATTCCGTTGTTGCCAAAGCTGGAAACAACTGCATAAGGAGCAATGATCCAACCGGTCATGCTGAAATTCATGTCTTGCGGGCAGCTGCCCTGAAGCTTTCAAATTATAGACTTCCTCAAACAACTATGTATGTGACTCTTGAACCCTGCGCCATGTGTGCCGCTGCCATGGTACAGGCAAGGGTTAAAAGAGTTGTTTTTGGAGCCAAAGATCCTAAATCAGGGGCTTTGGTGTCGCAGTATTGTCTTGGTACTGACGGGCGATTAAATCACCGGTTTAAGATCACTGGCGGGGTTCGGTCCGAAGAATGCAGCAATATTCTAAAGGATTTTTTTAAAGGACGAAGATGAAAAAGGAGCTTGTTCGTGATTTTTCTGTTGTCAAAAAGTTCAACTCAGTTTAATAAACATTGCCGAGAGACGTCAGGAGTGAATTGAATTTGAAATAAAAACCTGCCTTCCTTGGTTGTGGAGAGGTGACCGAGCGGCTTAAGGTGCACGCCTGGAACGCGTGTGTACGCAAGTACCGTGAGTTCGAATCTCACCCTCTCCGCCATAACAAGACCTTTAAGTGTGATAGCCGGGTCCTGTGCAACAAAGAATCGTGAACTCCGTCAGGTCCGGGAGGAAGCAGCGGCAGCGAATCTCTTTGTGTGTTACAGGGTTGCCCGGCTATCCTTTTTTTATAAAACTGACCGAGGCCTCTCAGGGCTTGCAATTTTTCATCTTTCCCATCTGTAATTAATTCGTTATACTTTGTAAAATGTTGTCAGCAGGTCATCAGGTTGC
>JALXCX010000343.1 GCA_026990725.1 Desulfobulbaceae bacterium | reverse complement strand
GGCATCTCTCCTGAGAAGTGGGGTATCCGTCCCAACACCGAGGCGGACGGGTTGCCCATGGACCGGGCTCCCGCCCGTTTTGTCAAAGGGTGCAAGGTCGAAGCATCGATGATCTCAGCAGGCTGCGTTGTCGAGGGGACGGTCATAAATTCTGTCTTATCACCAGGTGTCAGGGTGGAAAAAGGGGCTGTTGTCAAAGATTCTGTTATTTTTGAGGATTCAACAATCAGAGCAGATGCCCGGGTAGACCTGGTCATCTGTGATAAACGTGTAGTGGTCGGTGCGGGTGCTGTTGTAGGGCAGGGTGACAAAACAAAAGTAAATGGAGACTATCCTTCTCACTTGTATACCGGCATCACTCTTGTTGGTAAGGCTGCGACAGTGCCCAAAGGTATGAAAATCGGCAGAAATTGTATACTTTCCTCCGGGTATTGTCTTCTTCCCGGTCGTGCTCCGCATGAGTTGAAAGATGGCACCAGCCTTTGAAGAAACCGTTTGTAAAAAGGCATTGCTTTCCTGTTTTTTTCAGGTAATATCACAATTCCTGAAAGGGTAGACCTTTCCGCGCCCGTAGCTCAGTAGGATAGAGCGCCAGATTCCTAATCTGGGTGCCGCAGGTTCGAATCCTGCCGGGCGCACCATTACTGTTCTTTTCTTTAGCGGGTAGGCTGCGTCATTTTTTCCCTGGAATTTATAAGATCATCAATAGGTTGCCAAGTCGCAAGCGTGACAGGTGATAAATTGTTCAAACCACAAAGGGCCGGATACCAGGCGTACAATGCATGAACATGAATGTATGGTTCCGGAGGGCGGTATGAGAGCTGTTTCGCAAAAAAAGCGTATTCTAATCACTGGCGGGGCCGGTTTTCTGGGCTCTCATCTTTGCGAACGTCTGCTCAATGATGGGCATGAAGTGTTGTGTCTGGATAATTTTTATACTGGAGCCAAAGAAAACATTGTGCACCTTGTCGATCACCCCTTTTTTGAAATGATTCGGCACGATGTAACCTTTCCGATTTATTTGGAGGTTGACGAGATTTACAACCTTGCCTGTCCCGCATCCCCTATCCATTACCAGTTTGACCCTGTGCAGACGACCAAAACATCTGTTCATGGGGCCATAAATATGCTTGGGCTGGCTAAACGGGTTAAGGCTAAAATATTTCAGGCGTCAACATCGGAAGTGTATGGCGATCCGGAAATACATCCCCAAACTGAAGATTACTGGGGGCATGTGAATCCCACTGGTATACGATCCTGTTATGATGAGGGGAAGAGATGTGCAGAGACTTTGTTTTTTGATTATCAGAGACAGCATGATCTTGTTGTTAAAGTGGCCAGAATTTTCAATACTTACGGGCCAAGAATGCATCCCAATGACGGCAGGGTAGTTTCAAACTTTATAGTGCAGGCTTTGCAGAATAAGCCGATAACCATTTATGGAGACGGGAGTCAATCCCGATCCTTTTGTTATGTGGACGATTTGATAGAGGTCTTTGTCCGGTTTATGGATTCCGAGGATTCGTTTACAGGTCCCATGAATACAGGAAATCCAGGAGAATTGACCATAAGGGAGCTGGCTGAGCTGGTTATTGAACAAACAGGCTCTTCGTCAAAGCTGATAGAAAAGCCGCTTCCCTCAGATGACCCGCATCAACGCCAACCCAACATCACGCTTGCTCGAGAAAAACTGGGCTGGGAACCAAAGATTGCACTACATGAGGGGCTCGCAAAAACAATTGCTTATTTTGATGATTATTTGAAGTCAGCCTAGATCATGATGAAGAAAGTTCCTGTTGTCGTGACTGGCCATCAGGAGGATCAAATGCTGATGTTACTAACTGTTAAAACAAGAAACCATTGAGGATGGCCTGATGAATTTTTCAGCCAAAATTGCTGTTGTAGGTAGTGGATACTGGGGTAAAAATCTGGTCCGTAATTTTAATAATCTTGGTTCGCTGCATACTATCTGTGACACCAATCCGGCTACACTTGAGAGCTTTGCTGAGCAATATCCTCACGTTCGCGGAGTATCGCAGTATGATCGGGTGATTAATGATCCTGAAATCAGCGGTGTTGCACTCGCAACTCCTGCCCCCACACATGCAGGACTGGCGCGTCAGGCAATGCTTGCAGGCAAGGATGTCTATGTTGAAAAGCCTTTATGCCTTTCTGAACAGGAAGGAGAGGAACTCAATACCCTTGCCCGGAAAGAGAATCGTATCCTGATGGTTGGTCATCTTCTCTGGTATCATCCCGTGGTGTTAAAGTTAAAAGAGCTTGTGGACCAAGGTGAGTTGGGCAGAATTCAATACATTTATTCAAATCGTCTCAATCTCGGGAAGCTGCGACGTGAGGAGAATGTGCTCTGGTCTTTTGCGCCCCATGATATTTCTGTCATTCTTGGTCTGACCGGGGAAATGCCGGAATCAATCAGAGCACAGGGAGGAAACTATCTTCATCAGCAGATAGCAGATACGACTGTTACCTTGTTAACTTTTTCCAGTGGTATCCGGGCGCATATCTTTGTTTCATGGCTGCATCCATTTAAAGAACAGAAACTTGTTGTTGTCGGTGATCGCCAGATGGCGGTTTTTGACGATACCGCGCCCTGGGAAGAAAAGCTGCAGCTATATCCCCATTCCATAGACTGGAATGGCAATGTACCGGTGGCCCATAAGGCCGAGGCTTTGCAGGTTGAGGTCGAGCAGGATGAACCGCTTCGGGCTGAATGTGCCCACTTCTTAGAGTGTATTGACACCAGACGTCAACCCAGGACCGATGGTGAAGAAGGGTTGCGGGTATTGACCGTGCTCAATGCCTGTCAGGCATCTCTTGAGCAGGAAAAGAAAATCGAGATGTTCCGTGAAATCGACAGAGACGATGTTTTTGTCCATCCAAGCGCGGAAGTTGACTCAGGTACAACTATTGAGAAAGGCACAACAATCTGGCATTTTTCTCATGTCCTCAAAGGATGCAGAATTGGCTCCAGATGTAAAATAGGTCAAAATGTCGTTGTGGGGCCCAATGTAGAGATCGGCAAGGGGTGCAAAATTCAGAATAACGTCTCTGTGTACGAGGGGGTAACCTTGGGGGATAATGTCTTTTGTGGTCCCAGTATGGTCTTTACCAATGTAATGAATCCTCGGGCAGCCATATCAAGAAAAAATGAATATTGCACAACTACCGTTGGTGATGGAGTAACATTTGGCGCAAATTGTACTATTGTGGGGGGGACAACAATAGGAGAATATGCGTTTATTGGAGCGGGAACGGTCGTGATAGACGATGTCCCTGCCTATGCACTTATGGTCGGTAACCCGGCCAGGCAAATTGGCTGGATGAGTCGCTTTGGTAAAAAAATGGATTTGCCGATGGAAGGAAATGGCGAGTATGTCTGCCCTGATACAGGCGATTTTTATGTATTAAAACAAGGTGTTGTCTTGTTGGAGCAGAAGTGATGGAAAAGAAAAAAATAGCTGTAAAGAAATCGTTGGCCTTTATAGACCTTGCCGCTCAACAGCAAACTATTCGCTCCTCTCTTGAAGCACGAATTACTACAGTACTTGATCATGGCAGGTACATTTTGGGGCCAGAGGTTGCAGAGCTTGAGAAAAGGCTTGCTGCGTTTGTAGGAGTTAAGCATTGTATAGGTGTTTCCAGCGGCACAGATGCTCTTTTGATGGCCTTGATGGCTTGGGGGATTGGGCCAGGAGACGCAGTTTTTACAACCCCTTTTACCTTTATTGCCACGGCTGAGGTTATTTCCCTGCTGGGAGCAACTCCAGTGTTTGTAGATATTGATCCCCGGACCTACAATATTGATCCCTTGCAGCTGGAACAAGCAGTTCAGGCTGTCAAGGACGGAGACTGTTCACAGCATCCTCTGCCCATGTCGAAAGATGGACGACCGTTACAGATCACGCCAAAAGCGATTATTCCCGTGGACCTTTTTGGACTTCCTGCTGATTATGATCAAATAATGACAATTGCTGAAGAAAATGATCTCCTGGTTCTTGAAGACGCAGCCCAGGGCCTGGGTGGTGTCTATCATGGTCGTCAGGCGGGAGGTCTGGCACATATCGGGACAACAAGTTTTTTCCCTGCCAAACCCCTGGGATGCTATGGTGATGGAGGGGCAGTGTTTACAGACAACGACGAATATGAAGAGATTGTTAGGTCGATCAGAGTTCATGGAAAAGGCGTTGATAAATATGATAATATCCGTATAGGGCTTAATGCCCGGCTCCATACCTTGCAGGCGGCTATACTTCTTGAAAAATTGGATATTTTCCCTCAGGAGATTAAAGAACGTCAACGTGTTGCCGGAAAGTATT
>JALXCX010000342.1 GCA_026990725.1 Desulfobulbaceae bacterium | reverse complement strand
CTGCCGGCCTCAGGAGGCTCCCTGCTGGTTGCCGGGGAAGATTTGCGTATAGCCCAGGCACCGGCAAGAGCAAAAATAGGGTATATGGCGCAAAAATTTTCATTATACGGCGGCATGACGGTCCGCCAGAACCTCAACTTTTTTGCCAATGCCTATGGACTCTTTGGCAGAAAACAGCGTGAACGAATAGCCTGGGCCATGGAGGCCTTTGATCTTGCTGCAATTGCCAACAATATCAGTGGAGAACTGCCTCTTGGTTTTAAACAACGGCTTGCCCTTGCAGCAGCTCTCATGCATGGTCCGGAAATCCTTTTTCTTGATGAGCCGACCTCAGGTGTTGATCCGCTGGCACGACGGGAGTTCTGGCGCCGAATAAACAAGCTGGCCGAGGCCGGGGTGACTGTACTTGTCACCACTCATTTTATGGAAGAAGCCGAATATTGCGACCGCCTGGTGATTATGGCCTCCGGAGAAATTCTTGCTGCCGGTACCCCACAGCAATTAAAACAAGATGCTTCCTCAGCTACCCTTCCTGCCCCGACCATGGAGGACGCATTCATTGCGCTCATCGAGACATTTGAGGCCGCCAAATGACCATTAATTTCATGCGCCTCCGAGGGCTTATCCGCAAAGAAAGCCTGCAGATCTTCCGTGACCCCTCAAGTATCGGTATTGCCTTTTTTCTTCCAGTATTACTGCTCCTGCTCTTTGGTTACGGTATTTCCCTTGATGCCCGGGATGTCAACATTGCTCTTGTTATTGAAGATCCTGGCCCGGAAGCCTCATCTTTTGTCAGCGGTTTTTTTGCCTCAGAATATTTTGCCCCAAAAATCATGCACTCCATCCAGACCGCTGAAAACGCCATGATGCAGCGTCGGGCCGATGGTATTATCTGGCTGCGCTCTGATTTTTCCCGTAACCTGCACTCAGGAGCAGGAGCAGAAATTGCTGTTCTTGTAAATGGTGTTGATTCCAACAAGGCCCGCCTGATTCAGGGCTATGTTGCCGGCGTATGGATGCAATGGCTTGCCAGAAATTCCGCGGAAGCGGGTCAGGAACTGCGTGTTCCTGTTTTGCTGAATCACCGGGTCTGGTACAATCCGGCCGTACGCAGCCGGGATTATCTGGTGCCGGGGCTGATAGCTGTCATCATGACCCTGATTGGAGCCATGCTGACCTCCATGGTGGTGGCACGCGAATGGGAACGTGGTACCATGGAAGCACTCTTGGTTTCCCCGGTCCAGATTGAAGAAATCCTGCTGGGCAAAATCGTCCCTTATTTCATTCTTGGCATGGGTGGTATGCTCCTCTCGGTCAGCATGGCGGTTTTTCTTTTTGATGTGCCTTTGCACGGCTCCCTTTTCGCGCTTATCGGGGCCTCTGCCCTGTTCATGCTGACGGCCATAGCCATGGGTTTGTTAATCTCCACGGTTTCCGGCAGTCAGTTTGTGGCCGGTCAGATGGCCATTGTTGTTACCTTTCTGCCCTCATTTATTCTCTCAGGATTTATTTTTGACATCAACTCCATGCCCCAAGTTGTGCAGTGGATTACCCATGTTGTGCCGGCCACCTATTATGTGGCCATCCTGCAGACTATTTTTCTTGCCGGAAACATCTGGCCGATCCTGCTGAGCAACTCTGCCTGGCTGGTTTTCATGTCTTTACTGTTTTTTGCTGTTATCCGCAAAAAATCAAACAAGAGGCTCCGCTGATCATGCTGATGCTGAAACGAATTTTTGCTCTGATGATCAAAGAGTTCAGAACCTTGCTCACAGACAAAAAAAGCCGGATTGTGATCATTGTTCCGCCAATTACCCAGCTTCTGGTTTTTGGGTATGCGGCAAGTTTTGATTTAAACCATATAGATTACGCGGTGTACAACGAAGACCGGGGCAGCGAATCACGCCAGTTGCTCGCTGGTTTTGAAGGGGCTAACTCGTTTTCCCTGTACACGACAATCCGCCATGATGAAGAAATTGCACCGCTTCTTGACCTGTCCAAGGTACTTGTCGTGCTCCATATCGGGGAAAACTTTTCAAAAAACCTGCATAATGGCACTCCGGCCCCTGTCCAGGTGATCCTTGATGGACGAAACTCCAACTCAGCCATGCTCGCCCTTGGCTATGTCAGGGAAATAGTGGTTAATTTCAACAATAACTGGCTCAAACAACACAGCAGCCGGGCCGCACCTGCCGTGCTTGTTCAACGGGCATGGTTTAATGCCACGCTGAACTCGCACTGGTTCATTATTATTGGTATCATTGCCCTGCTCAATCTGGTGGTAACCCTGGAGGTGACAGCCCTGTCCATTGCCAGAGAACGTGAAGCAGGCACCTTTGATCAACTGCTGGTCACCCCGATGACTCCTTTTGAAATACTTGTGGGCAAATCCCTGCCCGGACTCATTATCGGCCTGCTGGAATCCACATTTATCATCACGCTCATTGTCTTCTGGTTCCATGTGCCATTGCGCGGCAGCATCGGCGCTCTCTACCTGGGCCTGATTATCTATCTGCTCTCAGCAGTGGGCATTGGCCTGATGATCTCATCCTTTTCCGTGACCCAGCAGCAGGGGCTTATGGGTGCCTTTCTTTTTCTGGTACCAGCAGTTATTCTTTCCGGATTTTCCTCTCCCATAGAAAACATGCCGGAAATAGTACAATGGCTCACCTATATCAATCCCATGCGCTACTTTTTAATTATTTCCCGCTCAGTCTTTCTCCAAGGAGCAAGCTACGAACTGCTCTTTAATCAGTACTGGCCCATGCTGATTATTGCCTTACTTGCCCTCAGTACGGCAACGTATTTATTCAGAAAACGGATGTATTAAACCGATTTGAAAGAGGCATGCCGGACGGCAGACCAATATGGAAACACCAGCAAAGTACTCATTGTTTCCTCCCCCTGTACTGTTTCAAGGTAAACATCCTGACGAAAGCAATTTTCGCAGGAAGATCAAAACCATGGGTCATCGAATTCTTCATCACTGCGGTCAAATATCTTGACTGTGGAAAACTCGGCAACCTCCTTGTGATCATCAAAAAAGAGTATTTCCATTGTGCTCCTGATGGGCAAACCGGGCGCTGCTCCCTCTGAGACAATAATTTCCGGTGTGTTCAGCCAGTACTTGACATTGGTGAGCATTACCTCGTTTGTTATGGCATCCCCCTGGGTGAGAATCTTTCTGATCTCCCCCTTCGGGTCCTGCACCCGCAAATCAAGCACATACACTTGTTGGGCATAACGACTCAACACAACAGTTGCATTATGGTCTATAGCGCTTTGCCTGTGCGATTTGGTTATTGATGCGTATTTCGTAACAACAGCCTCATGGCGGCTCTTTTCGATCAACTCATTCTTCACGTACTGACTGAACTGCACAACAGATCCTGTTGCCAAAGAATCTGTTGTGCTCACACGGGTGTAGGTAGCAGGATAGGCAGGGTCAAAAATCAGGGTGAAAGATCCCTGTCCATCAACCTGCTGCCAGCGGCCGCCTTTATAACCGTTGAGCGGCCAGTTGCCGCCAACACAGATCAGGGTTCCGTCCGCGAGCAGTTCATAATAATCTGCCCGTGCCCCCTGCCAGGAAATAATCTTGTTATCAAGCAACTCACTCACCGCTCGTTTCGGTTCATGGGTTCTTGTTGAAAATTGAAAATGTACTTTTGAAACTGCCAGTCCCAATGCCGCCAAAACAACTGCTCCCAAAAAAGTCAGAAGTATTTTGCGTCTGGATGGCAGATGGAGCCCGGCTGTTTTATTTGACAAGAAGGCAAATCCCGGGTTTCTAAACTCAAGTGCCTGCCCCATTTTCTTACAGGCAACGAGACAGTCGCCACAGTTACTGCATTCCAACTCTGCGCCCTCTGTGAGGGTCTTGGGTAATAAATGAAGTGTACAAGCCATTTCACAGCGTTCGTACCCTGGTTTGCAGATACATTTTTCAGGATCAAAGGCGACATGAAGCCTTCCGGGATTGAGTTGTTTGATAAGGATAATCAGAATTGACTGCGGGCAAATATATCTGCACCACAACCGTTTTGCTGCAAAAAACTCCAGCAGCAGTACGGCAATAATAAAAAGAAAACATAACGAAATGACATCCTGCCCAAAAAGATACTGAAAAAAACGGGTGTACCAGGCAGGCATGGATAACTGGTTGAGCAAAGGAGTTGTCGAAAACACGAGAAACGCGGCAAATCCTACAAGAAACAACGTCATTTTCAGGGGAAAACCCTTTTGAGTAACACCAATCCCACGGTATTTTTTCCCGAGAATTCTTCTGCTTAGTTTTTGCGTCAACTCCGAAAACAAACCATAGGGACAGACCCAGGAA
>JALXCX010000341.1 GCA_026990725.1 Desulfobulbaceae bacterium | reverse complement strand
GGCTGATAAGGGGTGTAGGCTGTTAAAAATTCAGACCGGTGAATCAGACTGGGAACAATTTCGGGAATAAAATGTGAATAGCTGCCGGCACCAAGAAGAACAGCACGTGTTGTAGATGTTGTTATCTTGCGGCCAAGGTCCTGAAAATGATCTATCAAGTCCCACTCAGAAAGCTGATCCGGCAGCGGAATTCTGCCCTGAAAACGACATGCTTCCGGAATATGCTCAAACAAATCCTCCAGCTGCTCATGGCCGGTTGCCGACAGCATTTCGCTGATTTCTTCATCAGTATGAGGTAGGTAACGCATACTATCCTTTATCCTTTCAGCAGTTGGATATATTTTTCCCGGTCCATCAACTTTGCATGCTCTTCCGGATCAGATGGCCTGATCTCAACAATCCAGCTGGCATACGGATCTTCATTGACAAGTTCCGGTGCCTCTTCAAGGTCTTCATTCACTGCGACAACCTCACCGCCAAGCGGGATAAACGCCTCGGAAACCGCCTTGACAGACTCAAGACTGCCAAATTCATCACCTGCGGCAAATGTTTCCCCCACTTCGGGCATTTCCACAAAAACAATATCCCCCAATTGATCCTGGGCATAATCTGTTATGCCAATTTTTACGGTATCGCCTGTCTGTTTCGCCCATTCATGATCATCGCTGTACATCAGATCTTCAGGAAGTTTTAACTCACTGATCTCTTTCATTTTCCCCTCTATTCAAATCAAATAAAATCTGCGGCTACATTGCAGAAGAGGCCACCCGAAGGTTAAACCCTTTGTAAACTACAAACGTCTCCACGGACTGCACATTTGTAATTTTTGAAGCCTCTTCTGTATAAAATTCAAGAATACCAAACTCTTTGGTCACCATTACGGTGATAATCAAATCAAATCTTCCCGTCACCACGGCCACGGAAATAACCCCGTTCAGCTCACTGAACTCCTGTCCTTTCTTGACAAGATCCATATCTTTAACCCGGATGCCTATCATAACGACAGAATGATCAGGCAGGGCTTCCGGATCGACGAGCCCTGAAATATCCAGAACCCCCTCGTTCCGCAACCTGTTCACCCGGGAACGCACCGTCCCTTCGGCAAGACCAAGGTTTTGAGCAATTTTATTAAAAGACCTCCGGCCATCTTTCAGCTCTTTTATTATTGTGATATCTGTTGAGTCCATAATTCTCTCCCACCTCCAGTATACTCCTGCTCATTCAATAGCCAATTTTAACAATGTTGTCAATTATGATTCTATTTTATGTTGATAACATCAATTATACATCTATTTATTGACGAAACCAACGATATACACTAATCATAAAAAGTGCCTGTTCATAATTTTTCAATGAACATATTTGAGACTTGTATTCAGGTATCGAACTGACTAAAAAGGACTATCATACTTCGCCTGAATCACACACCAAACTCAAGAGAGCACAATATGAATCCAAGAGATGTCAAAAGTATTGATGATGCGAGAAAAATTGTTAAAGAACGGGGACTTGATCATATAAAAATCGGCTTATTCGATAACGATGGTGTCATGCGCGGTAAATACATGAGCCGTGATAAATTTTTTTCATCACTTGAGAAAGGATTCTCTTTCTGTGATGTCGTTCTAGGATGGGACTCCAAAGATCAGCTCTATGACAATGTGACGTACACGGGCTGGCATACCGGATATCCTGATGCCCCGGTACGAATCTTGCCGGACAGCTGTCGCGAGCTCCCCCTTGAGGAAAACATGCTGCTTTTTCTTGGGGAATTTGCCCAACAGGCCGAGGCTGTCTGCCCCCGTGGTACGTTGCGAAAAGTCATACAAAAAGCCGAAGACATGGGCTTTATCGCCTATGCCTCTTTTGAATATGAATTTTTCATGTTCGAGGAGACGCCTCAATCAATACGGGAAAAGAAGTACACCAATCTCAACCCCATGACTCCGGGCTGGTTTGGCTACTCCATGATCCGAAATTCAACCCATGCCCCCCTGTACCACCAGATACTTGAAATGAGCCAGCAGATGGACTTTCCCATCGAAGGCATTCACACCGAAACCGGTCCCGGGGTTCTGGAAGCGGCAATCGCAGTGGATACCGCTCTTAATGCCGCAGATAAAGGTGCTCTTTTTAAAACCTTTATGAAAGTTCTGGCCCAGCAGAACGGACTCATGGCGACCTTTATGGCTAAATGGTCCAACGACTATCCCGGCCAGAGCGGTCATATTCATATTTCTCTGCGCCATAAAGACAATTTGGAATCTGCCTTTTTTGACAGTTCCCAAAAACACAATATCAGTGATATTCAATGCCATTTTGTGGCTGGTCAGCAACGCCTTATGCCCCAGCTGCTCTGCATGATAGCCCCCACCATCAACAGCTATTCCCGCATGATTCCAGGATTCTGGGCCCCTACCGATGCAAGCGTCGGTATAGACAACCGAACAACAGCTCTTCGCATAATCCCAGGCAGTGAAAAGTCCCAACGCGTTGAACACCGACTGGGAGCAGCAGATGCCAATCCCTATCTTGCCCTTGCCGCCGCTCTTGGTTCCGGACTCGTAGGTATTGAGCAGCAATGGGAACCTGAAAATATTATTACCGGCAACTCCTATGATCAGGAGCATCCGGCTCACCTGGCCCTGCCCCGTACACTTTGGGATGCTGCCCGGGAATTAAAAAAGTCTGATGCAGCCATCAGTCTTTTTGGCAAAGAATTTGTTGATCATTTCGCGGCATCACGGGAATGGGAGGAACGCGAATTTCGTCAACACATAACCGACTGGGAACTCAGTCGCTATTTTGAAATAATCTAAAACAAGCATTATTGAGGTATCATTTATGCCCAAGCGCCTAAAAACTGTCAGCCCGATTGACAACAGCGTGTTTGTGGAGCGTGACTATGCCAGCCGGCAAGCCATTGACCAAACGCTCACACGTGCTCAGGAGGCCCAGAAACAATGGAAAGCTGTGCCACTTGATGAACGAAAAAGAATCTGCAGTCAAGCCGTTGACGCCTTTGTTGCAGAAAAAGATGCTATTGCCCGAGAAATCTGCTGGCAAATGGGGCGGCCCATCCGTTTTGCCGCCGGAGAGGTGGCAGGACTTGAAGAACGCTCCCGCACCATGATCAGGCTGGCTGACCAGGCCCTGGCCGACATCCAACTTGACGAAAAAGAAGGCTTTGAACGATGGATTCAGCGGGAGGCGCTTGGAGTGGTTTTTGTTATAGCGCCCTGGAATTACCCGTATCTTACGGCAATTAATGCCATTATGCCCGCAATTCTGGCAGGAAACAGTGTTGTCATTAAACATTCGGCCCAAACGCCGCTGTGCGCAGAACGGCTGTATGAGGCCTTTGCAGCTGGCGGCCTGCCCGAAGGTGTTTTTCAGTACCTGCACCTTACCCATGATGACACGGAAAAAATCATTACGGATGCTCGAGTCGATTACATCGCCTTTACCGGTTCTGTCCCCGGGGGGGCCATGGTGGAAGAGGCTGCGGCCGGCCGTTTTATCGGCCTGGGGCTTGAGCTTGGGGGCAAAGACCCGGCGTACGTTCGGGCAGATGCCGACATTGCCCAGGCTGTTGACACTGTCATGGATGGCGCTTTTTTCAATTCCGGTCAATCCTGCTGTGGCATTGAGCGTGTTTACGTACATGAAGACATATATGATACTTTCCTTGCCCAGACTGTTGCCTGGGTTTACGACTTAAAACTTGGCCGCTCAGATGATCCGGAAACAAGCATGGGGCCGCTTGTCCGCACAAGTGCTGCAAAATTTATCCGCGAACAGACTAGGGAAGCCATCGCGCAGGGGGCAATACCGCACATTGATGCACAGAAATTTCCGGCAGACCAGCCCGGTACACCCTATCTTGCCCCGCAGGTGCTGACCAATGTCAACCATTCCATGCGGGTCATGACCGAGGAAAGTTTTGGCCCTGTGGTCGGTATCCAGAAGGTCAGCTCGGATGAAGAAGCTGTCTCACTTATGAATGACAGTGAGTTTGGTTTGACAGCCTCTATTTTTACCCGGGATTATGCCAGAGGTGTAGAACTGGGCCAACAGGTGGAAACCGGTACTTTTTTCATAAACCGCTGCGACTATCTTGACCCTGAACTTGCCTGGACCGGTATAAAAAACTCGGGCCATGGCTGCTCTTTATCCGTCATGGGGTACGAGAGTCTGACCCGGCCAAAATCATTCCATGTAAAAAAGATTAAAAAAGTTTAATGCTCCCTGTTTCATAGAATTTACTTACCTTGTGTCTGTCCCAAAATGAGTTTTTTGGGACAAATACTAACTAATAATACCTGCAAATCGATATGAACTACTCTGCTAACTGGAACTATCCAACAAATATCAAGGTTGGTGCCGGACG
>JALXCX010000340.1 GCA_026990725.1 Desulfobulbaceae bacterium | reverse complement strand
GTCAAAGCAGCCGGTGGCCGTGTATGGGCTGTTGGAACCACCACCGCAAGAAGCCTTGAATTTGCTGCAGATGAAAATGGCCGGGTACAGCCTGTTGAAGACTTTTGCGGATTGTACATTTACCCCGGTTTCGACTTTCAGATTGTTGACAACCTGATCACCAACTTCCACCTGCCGCAGTCATCACTGCTTTTTCTGGTATCAGCGCTTGCGGGAAAAGAATTAATCCGCAGAAGTTACAAAGAGGCCGTGAAGAAAGGCTATCGATTCTTCAGCTATGGCGACGCAATGGCGATTATTACCCGGCCATAAAAAACAGCTACACTGGTCGGCTGAAACATTTCTACAGGAGAAATTACGAAGACGCCGGACAATTCTTACAGCTTCCACCTTCTCCACCTTTGCATGGGGGTGTTGCTGTTTCTTTTGCTGGTTTTGTTTTTTTAGTGGTATCGTTTGTTGATTTTGAACTATATCCGTCAGAATACCAGCCTCCGCCTTTGAGGTGAAACGAACTCATGGAAACCAGTTTTTTCACTTCTCCCCCACAGTCTTTGCAGGTTTTAATCGGATCATCACTCATCCGCTGCTGCACCTCGAACACCTTTTTGCAAGCTGGGCATTCGTATTCATACACAGGCATTATCGCACCTCTTTACCTTGATAACGTATTAATATAATTAATATTTTTTCACAGAGACCTCTTGAGTACCATGTACAGTAATGCTCCTTAACGGCTCTGTCAACCATGGAGATAATCAATCATCGAAGATTGACTATAAATATTTCTGATTGTAATAAATCAGAGGTCAGATACATGAAAGTGCCACAAAAAAAATAACCATGTACCACAATATAACTTCACTTTAGGAAAGTTCACATCACCGATACAAAAGTATACATATTAAACATCATTATAATTAATATTTTACAATGATGTTTAATAAAGTATTGCAAAAGTGCACTCTTTCACCTATTGTTGTCAACTGTCAACAGGGATTTCTTTTCATGCCCTTTAACTTTTTAATATACAGGAGAATTCAATGAGCAAATCACTTGTCGAGATGACGGCTGAACTCGTTCAGTCTCAAGTCAGTGGTACAGACATGACCACCGAAGAGATAAAAACCGCCTTACATGATACCTATCAAACCCTGAAAAGTCTGCAAAGTGCAGAACTAACCGGACAGGACATTACCCAGGAAAGCAAACCTGTCATGGACCCAAAACGTTCTATCCAGAAGAACAAGGTCATTTGCCTCGAATGTGGTCAGGAGTTTAAAATGCTCTCTCCCAAACACCTGAGATCGCATGACTTGACATCCAAAGAATATCGTAAAAAATATGGTTTCAGCGCCCGCCAGCCTCTGTGCGCAAAATCATTGTCCGAGCGCCGTTCCAAATCCGGTAAAGAGCGTGGCCTGCCGACCAACCTGCGGAAGGCCATTGCCGCGCGCACCAAGAAAAAAAAGAAATAGTTTTCAGCCGCTTTCTACCCGGGGTTGAACAATTGTTTGCCCCGGGTGCCTCTTTTCCTACTTTTTCCTCATCTTCTTTCAAATATTATGATCGGCATCTTTGATTCCGGCGTGGGCGGTATGACCGTTGCCCGGGCAATTGAACATATCTGTCCAGGCTATCCGCTCATCTATTTCGGCGATATTGCCCGGACCCCATACGGCTCGAAAAGTCCGGAAACCATCATTGAGTATTCACGCAGAAACACGGATTTTCTTTTAAATAACGGGGCGACGCTCATTGTCATCGCCTGTAATTCCGCGGCATCAACAGCAGCTGATGCATTGCGCAGTCATTACACGGTTCCGGTGCTGGATGTCATATCACCGGCCACTGTTAAGGCAGCCGCTGTCACCAAAAATCAGCGCATCGGTGTTATCGGCACCAGGGCGACTGTCCGTTCAGGAGTGTATACAGACAGAATCACGGCGCTTAATGCACAGTGCAGGGTTTTCAGCCAGGCCTGCCCGTTACTGGTGCCTCTTGTGGAAGAGGGCTGGCTGAACAAGCGGGAAACAAAAATGATTCTGCGCCGTTATCTGAGCCCGATCAAACGACAGCAGATCGACACCCTGGTTCTTGGCTGCACCCATTACCCTCTGCTCCACAAATTGATCCAGCCGCGCATCGGGAAACGGGTACAACTCATTGATTCATCAGTTGAAGTTGCCCGGCATGTAAAAGAATTCCTTGACAAAAGCCCGGAGACGAACCACAAGTTATCAGGACAGACAACAAACAGCCGGTTTTTTGTTTCAGATTCAACCGGCCCTGTCCGACAACTGGCTAATCGCATTTTTGGCCGAACCATACATCTTGAAAAAGTCGATGCCTGATAAAAAAACCTCCTTGCCGGCTGCCCTGTTTTTTTGCCTGATCTGTTCCTTTTATGCCGTTGCCACAGCGGCTCCCGGCGTTGATCTTGCCGGGCAGGTAGAAAAAATCCAGAAGAAATACCGGGATTTCACCAGCCTCAGTCTTGATTTCAAGCAGCTCACCCGAAGCGGCGGCCGCCTGCGGGAAGGAGCCGGTAATGCTGTGTTTTTCCGCCCTGTTGATGGCCCTGGGATCATGCGCTGGAATTACACGGAACCTGACACGCAGATAATTCTTAACGACGGCAACCATCTTTCCATCTACACACAAAAAGACAATCAGGTTCTTGTCACCTCTGCTGAAGCGCTCCAGTCTGACATTACCTATGCTTTTTTTGCCGGAACCCGCAACGTGCTTGATGATTTTACCCCAAAGCCAGCCAGCGAGCGGTTTATTTTTAATAATGGAGATACACCCCTGCAGGCACTGCAGCTCGTTCCCAAAAAACCACAGACCCAAATCAAAGCTCTGCATATCTGGTATGACAGTACCTTTTTTATTAAAAAACTGATCATGGAAGACTATTTCGATTCATTGACAGAACTGAGCTTCTCAAATATCAAACCTGATACGCTTCAGGCAGACTCCCAGGCGGCCCTGAAAAAAATCACCCGGCTTGACCTGCCGCCCGGTACAGAAGTCATAAGTCAGTAACCAGCCGAGCTGCCATGCCCCTTACGGATGTAGCCCTGATCTCGATGCCATGGGCGATCTTTAACCGCCCATCGGTCCAGCTCGGCAGTTTGAAGGGATATCTGCAACAGGAGTGCAACAGAATTTCCGTCCGCTGTCTGCATCCCTACCTTGATGTGGCCGCGGCAATAGGATTTGATAGATACAGGCTCATTGCCCAAAGCCCCTGGGCCGCTGAAGCTCTCTACTGCGGCCTGCTCTTTCCTGAGATGCGAAAGAGTGCTGAAACAGTCTTTCACAACTCCATCCAGAAAAAACTTAGGGGCAGTTACAGCAAACTCTGCACTCTTCTCAAACAACAGCAACGGGACTGGATACTACTGCAGGATTTTTCCGAATGCAGGCTGATCGGTTTTTCTGTCTGTTTCAGCCAGTTACCCGCCTCATTATATGCGGCGCAGAGAATCAAGAAAAGATGGCCTGAAATACCGATCGTTTTTGGCGGCTCAACCTGTACCCCATCCCTTGGCCGATCACTGCTTAAGCTCTTTCCCGAAATTGATTTTGTCATTACCGGCGAAGGAGAGCAACCGCTGAAAGATCTTTTTGTCCATCTGCAAGAGCATGGCCCGTTGTCCTGCCCCGCTATTCTCTCTCAAAATGTCACCAGGGACAGGCATACGCAGTCCTCCACTGAGGAAATTCACGATCTCTCCTCCCTGCCCCTTGCCGAGCATGATGATTATTTCCAGCATATCCAGGAAAAAAAACTCGACTTCATTCCTGTCCTGCCTGTGGAGTTTTCCCGGGGATGCTGGTGGAATAAGTGCAGCTTCTGCAACCTGAACCTCCAGTGGCACGGCTACCGCTTTAAAAAAGCAGAGCAGATGCTCACAGAAGTCCGGACACTGCTCAGCAGATATCAATGCGTTGATTTTACCTTTTGCGACAATGCCCTGCCGATGAAGGAAAGCAACATTTTTTTTACAGAAATAGCCCGGAGCGGTCTTGACCTGCGTTTTTTTGGTGAAATTCGTACCCTGAAAAAAAGATCAACCTATACACAATACGCAAAAGGCGGGCTGAACTCGGTACAAATTGGTATCGAGGCCCTGTCTGATTCACTGCTTGTCCGTATGCGCAAAGGAACAACGGTGATGGACAATATTGCGGCCATGAAGTTTGCCTTTGAAGCCGGAATGACACTTGACGGCAACCTTATTCTTGAATTCCCCGGCGCCACTTCTGAGGAAGTGCAAGAAACCCTGCGCATACTTGACAAGGTTTTGCCGTTTCGCCCTCTTACCGCAGCCACATTTTTTCTTGGTCACGGCAGCCCGATCTGCTGCAATCCACAGGAATACGGGATTAAGGCCATTACCCGTCATCCGACAAATACA
>JALXCX010000339.1 GCA_026990725.1 Desulfobulbaceae bacterium | reverse complement strand
ATGATGCAACAGCATTTATCACCAGACCCCTTGATGACCGGGTTGGTATGCTGGTGGATATTCTGGGTGAGTTCTCAAGGCGTGGAATAAATATTCTTGATATGCGCTCTGAGGGTGACATCAAAACGCAGAAGCTTCAGATTTATATTGAGGCCGAAGGTCATATCAACGATCCGGTGGTCAGTGGAGCCATTGCCCATCTTGAACAACGGATAATAGGCCGGAAGAATTCCATCCGTCTTTTGGGGAGCTTCCCCCGGGTTGATATGCGGACAAAATATATCAATTCCTTTGGTTTTATCGGAACCGGCGATATGAGCAAGTGGTTTGCTGATCGTCTTGAAAACGAGGGCTATCGGGTCGAAATGTCAGGGCGAAGCACCACGCTCAGGCCGGAAAAAATGATTACAGATGTTGACGTAATCGTTATCTGTGTGCCGATTTCGGCAACTGTTGAGACAATAGAAAAATATGGTCACCTGATAGAAGACGGCAAGGCCTTGATCTTGCTGGCAGGAGAGTCGGAAACCACTCTGAACTCGGCCCTTGAGACGACAGGAAAAGGAGTGGAGGTTATGCTGGTGCATAACCTCTGGGGGCCTATGGCGGCCACAATGAAAGATAAAAATGCCATAGTCGTCAGGACACCGCGCAGTGGTCGATTCTGCAGTGAATTTGAGGCTTTTTTGTATAAGCACGGCGCAGATATTTTTCAGGACACTCCTGCAAAACATGATTTGCTCATGGGAATTGGCCAGAAACTACCAACGGCTATTTCTGTGGCCTTGGCTCTGACGCTGGATGACAACGGTATCACAGCCGACGATATTGCCAGTCACTGTACCCTGACCTCACTTTATCCAATTCTTGCCATGGCCAGGGTCCATTCTCAGAATTTTCGTACCTATGCAGAGATTATGGCCACTTCGGGCGACAGCCGGAAGATAGTGCAAGATTTTTCCGCAAATCTTGCCCGGGTGATGAACATAGCCGAGAAAGGAAAAATCAGCGAACTCAGTACATTACTTGACCAAAATTCCCGTCATTTGACCTCAGAGTTTCTTGCGGCCCGGATGGACCAGGCAAAAGCCGTTGACGAGGTGCTGGGCAGTATGATTTAACCTGACTGTTTTGTTGGCAGTTGACTTGACGGGCTTTGTGTATACTATACTGGCAGCACATCTGAACAGTTACAGGCCACAGGTTATGCCAACATTGTGCTGATACCTGAATAGTTACGATAATTATTTTATTATAAATAAGGAGTTAACAGACGATGTTAGAAAGAGCACTGGCTTATCTTAAAGAAAAACATACCTGCCCTCATTGTAAAGAGGAGCTTACATTATGCCATGCACCGCCAATGCATGTGGGGGATGGGTTGGGCTGGGGCTCTGAGTTTTTATTTATCTGTTTGAACAACGATTGTTCCCTTTTTGTGAATGGATGGGATTATGTTGAGAATCAATATGGCCATGTGGGTTCATATCGGCATATGGAAATTCCCAACAGCAAAGAAAGCTATAATATGATGGTTGCCGGCGAAGGGGCCTTTACCGGCAGTATTGTCGATGTCGAAGCGTTAAAAAAACAGAATTCCAGGTATCAAATGGAAAAAAAGGCGATTGCCAAACTCGATAACTGTGTCGAGGCAAAAGATCTTGACCCTGTCTTATACCTTCTTACTGATAACGCGGCTACTCTGGATGAACGTAAGCGGGCAGCGGCAATGCTTGTTCCTCTCAATGATCTGGCCTGCATAGAGCCGCTTCGTACTCATGATTTTGGCGATAATCATCTGACTCAGGACATTAACATGGCTATCAGTCAAATTCTTGCCAATCATTTTTTGCGGGAGTGCCCTTATTGCGCAGAGCTTGTTAAAGTGCGGGCAAAGGTGTGCAAACATTGCCAGAAGGATCTTGAAGAAGCATAACGATGAGACTTTACCCTTGCCAAACTCTTTTTGAGCGGGTATAAAGGCCACGTTCGTGGTGAGCGTAGCTCAGCTGGTGGTAGCACCGGGTTGTGGCCTCGGAGGTCGTGGGTTCAAGTCCCATCGCTCACCCCATAAGTATTCAAGGCGTTTTAGTGACATATGCTAAAACGCCTTTTTTATTGTCTCTGGGTTGATTGAGCATCTTGTTCGTTTTCTTCATCGTTTACAGGGAGTTGTATCGTAAAAGTTGTCCCCTCTCCCGGTTTGCTGTTAACCCTGAACTGGCCGTTATGGTGAGCCGTGATGATGAAATAGGAAACTGAAAGTCCAAGACCTGTTCCCTCTCCCACGGGTTTTGTCGTAAAAAACGGTTCAAAAATAGTTTTTTGTATCTCCGACGGGATGCCGGGGCCGTTGTCAGAAATTGAGATAAGAACGCCATTTTCTTCAGGTGCAGTGTACAGGGTTATTTCCGGTGTCTTTCCGGAAAACTCTCCGGATCCCATGGCCTGGGCCGCATTCTTAATAATATTTAAAAAGACCTGGCCGATCTCGTTTTTTGCGCAGATAATTTTTTCTATGGTTCCGTATTGTCTGTAAATGTTTATTTTTTTAAAGTCGTACGTATTTTTCAGGTTGTAATCTACTTCGGCTATTTTTAAGGTCTCGTCAAGCAGGAGATTGATGTCGCAGAGTTCGGTATTGCCAGCTGTACTTGAACGGCCAAAATTGAGCATACTTTTGACGATTTGGGCAGCCCGTTCTCCAGCGCTATGGATCGATTCCAGGTAAGAAAAAATTTTTCTTTTTCGGAGATACTGCTGCAACAGCTCAATGTCAAAATTAAGCGAATCGGCTGTGGCTATATTCTTTTTCAGTGCCGGGTTCAATCGTCGCGTCGCATTTTGACAGGCCTGGAGGATAATTCCCAGTGGATTATTTATTTCGTGTGCCATTCCGGCGGCCAGTCCGCCAACAGCCATCATCTTTTCCGTCTGAACCAATAGTTCCTGAGTATGTTTTTTTTCGGTAATATCTCTGACAAGAACCTGCAACAGGGTATCTGTTTTCAGATTGATAGCGGTCATGGTTACTTCTGTATCTATTAGTCCTGTTTTGGGGGTTTGCAGTTTCCACTCAAAGCGTTGAGGCTGTCTGATGGCCTGCTGTATTTTTTCATGACAGGCTTGTTTCGAGTCAATACCATTTTGTTGTTTGCCAGGGCAAAAATCATAGAGATGATGTATGAGAATTTTTTCCCGGTCAAGCTTAAACAGTTCCACTGTTTTCTGGTTGCAGGCAATGACTCTTGACCCTTTCATAATGAGAATTGCATCACTTGAGGATTCAAATAATTTACGGTATCTCTCCTCGTTTTCAATCAGTGATTTCTCGGCGGCAACGCGTTTTGTTATTTCTTCTTTCAGTTGAAGATTTTTTCGGGTGAGTGCACTTTGTTGTTTTGTTGATTCATCAAACCGGGTCTGCAGGAGAAGATGTTTCATTTTTGTCTGGATAGACCACAGCAAACCAAAGAGGATAATGAACAAGACAGCCACTGCGCCAATGATAAACTGTACGGTGTTTATCCGGCCAAAAATTTCATTTTGTTTTACATATCCCGAAAGATAAAGGGGAAAAGGCTGTATAGGGATCCGCATGAAAAGAACTTTCTGGGTCGGTTGACCTTCAAGGTCAACCGTAACACGAACCGGCCCGTTAGAGGTTATTGCGTTATATTCCTGCCAGGGAAAACGTGAAATTTGCTCTGGCAAAGGCATGACAGGAGCGCCGTTGGCCAGCGTCAGGTTAAAGACTTTACTTGAGAGCGCTGTGGAGGGGGAGAGAAAATGGTTGTAGAATGTCGTGCAGTTAAGATAGGCGAGTACCCAGCCGCAGGTTCTTTTTTTGAAGACGCATGGTGCCACAAAAACAATTGTATTGTGGTCTTTTGTTTTCTCTATAGTTACTCCGGGTTCCTGTGAAATGGCGTCAAAATTTAATTTTTTGCTTATGGACATCTTTTCCGTTGATTCAAGCGGGGCCATGGAGCTGGCAAGGAGAGACTGGTTGCAGTCCAAAAAGTCAATCCTTGAATAAATGTTTTTTTTGTCAATGTTTTTTTCATTTCGCACCTTCCGGAGAATTTCACCTATGGCAAAAATGCTTACCTTGAGCCCATACTCCTCAGACATACCCATTGCCCTGTTATTAAAATAGGTCTGTATCTCCTGAGCATCAGCCAGGTTGCGGATGTCATATTTTCGTTCGAGAAAAAAGTATTCAAGAGTGGCTGCTTTGTTGGCGACGTCCAGCTGGAATCTGTTCAGGGATGATTCCTGAAGCGCGGCATTGTTCTTATAATAGAACAGAAGCAGAAGGATGATGAAAATCATCAGCAAAAAACCGCCCAGGAGTATGTACTTTGTGGAAAAGTTTATTTTTTCCGAGGGGGTAAATTTCATAGAAAATGATTGCTGGACTTAGTCGAA
>JALXCX010000338.1 GCA_026990725.1 Desulfobulbaceae bacterium | reverse complement strand
CTTAATGTTGAGGATTCCATAGCTGATCTTCGTTTTGACAAGGTTATCCTGGCAACAGATGCCGATGTTGACGGCTTGCATATCCGCAACCTTTTACTTACTTTTTTTCTTCATTATTTTGAGCCGTTAATTAAACGTGGTCATGTATATATTCTTGAAACTCCTATTTTTAGAGCCAGGAATAAGAAAAAAACCATGTACTGCTACTCTGAGGAAGAAAAGAATGAAGCAATTTCCGAACTCAAGGGCAGGGCAAGCGCCAAAAGTATCGAGGTTACCAGGTTTAAGGGGCTGGGAGAGATTTCTCCTCCTGAGTTTAAACAGTTTATTGGCTTTGATATGCGGATAAAACAAGTCCGGATTGACAGCTTATCTGAAGTCAGCCGGGTGCTGAAGTTTTATATGGGTAAAAACACGCCTGATCGTCGTAAGTATATTATGGAACATCTTACCCTGAGACCGGTATGAGCGAGAGTACAGAGCATACTGAGGAGCGGAAGCATGGAAAGCTGCATCAGCTCTTTGATGTAAATTTTCTTGATTACACCTCCTATGTTATCCGGGAGCGTGCCATTCCCGATATTGATGACGGCTTAAAACCTGTACAGCGGCGCATCCTGCAAACCCTGCACAATATGGATGACGGTCGTTTTCATAAAGTCGCCAATGTGGTCGGGGAAACCATGAAACTTCATCCTCATGGTGATCAGTCCATATTTGCCGCTCTTGTGAATTTGGCCAATAAAGGATATCTCATCGACAGGCAGGGGAATTTTGGCAATATTTTTACAGGAGACCAGGCATCCGCGCCCCGCTACATTGAGTGCCGCTTAACACCTCTTGCCCGGGAAACCCTGTTTAATAAAGATCTGACCTTATATGTAGATTCTTATGACGGGCGCATGCAGGAACCGGTTTCTCTGCCTGCAAAACTCCCAATGCTGTTGATTCTTGGGGCTGAAGGGATAGCCGTTGGTATGGCAACAAAAATCATGCCACATAATTTTTGTGAGCTACTCAAATGCCAGATAAAATATCTTGATGGTAAACGTTTCACGCTCAATCCGGATTTTCCCCGTGGCGGTATTGTTGATGTTACGGATTACAATCACGGTAATGGACGTTTACGTTGTCGGGTTAAAATTGAAAAAATTGACGATAAAACGATCACCATTACAGAACTTCCCTATAACCTGACAACTCAGTCACTGATCGACTCTGTGGAAAAAGCAGCCAAGAGCGGTAAAATCAAAATCACTTCCATCAACGACTATACGGCAGAAGAGGTCGAGGTTGAGATTAAACTGCCGCGTGGTGTGCATGCAGATGAAACCATTGATGCCCTGTATGCCTTTACTGACTGCGAAGTCAGTGTTTCGCCTAATCTTGTTGTGATTAGAGATAATATGCCTTGTATTGTCACAGTGGAGGAGGTCCTCAGGCATAATACGGATAAATTGCTGGAGGATCTGGAAAAAGAACTCAAGATTGAACGAGATAGGCTGCGGGACAGACTTCATGCCCGGAAACTTGAGCAGATTTTTATAGAAGAAAGGCTGTATAAGGAAATTGAGGAAAAGATTTCATACAAGGCGGTTCTTTCGACAATTCGTCAGGCATTGTTTCCTTTTGCGGATGAATTGATTCGTAAGGTCTCCAAAGATGACATTGAGCGGCTGCTGGAAATAAAAATTAAGAGGATTACCCGATACGATATTAATAAACAGCAGAAAGAAATACAGACCATTGAAAAAGGAATTGCGACCATAGAAAAGCATTTGCAGGATATGGTTGGTTTCACCAAAAATTATCTTGCTGAAATTCTGCGAAAATATGGAAAGAATTACCCGCGTAAAAGTAAAATTAAGCAGTTTGATGAGATAAATGCCCGTGCAGCGGCTCTTTCCAATCTACGAGTTGTTTATCATCGTGAATCAGGATTTATGGGGTTTAAGGTCAAACTCGAAAATAAAAAGAAAGACCTCGAGTTAACCTGTTCTGAGTATGACAGAATTTTTCTTATTTTTAAAAATGGTCTCTATAAAGTTGTAAGTGCCTCGGAAAAACTTTTTGTGGGCAGTGATCTGTTATGGATGGAGGTGGTGCAAAAGGATCTTGTTTTAAATGTTATTTATCGTTCAGGTCTGGAGAATCTGACATATGCTAAACGGTTTAGAATGCCAAAATTTATTTTAGGCAGAGAGTATCGTCTTTTTCCCGAGCATAAACGTTCAGTTATCCAGATGCTTGCTGTTGGCGAAAAAGAAGTACGGGCCAGGATAAGTCTGGTTCCGTCTTCGAGGGCCCGTTACAACTCCATTGAAGTTGACATGGATGATTTTCTGCTGAAAGGCGCTGCCGCCAAGGGAAAGCGTATCAGTAACCGGGTCGTTCGTCGGGTTACAAATATTACCGGGAAACCCCGGAAAAAAGAACCTGTTGTCCCGTCTTTGCCGGGCCTTATTCATCCTGATGCTGAAGAATCTTGAATCGTCAACGAGAAGAATCTAAGTTACTTTTTTTCTTTAATTTTCTTTTTTTAAAAAAAGTTGTTGCTTATATCTTGAATTTGACTATATAAACTAGAAGTTGAGTAGTCATTAGTTGCAGTTCATGTGTAAATGTAAAGATTTTCGTACAATCCTCAGTCAGAGGCGGTGCGTTTTTTTTAAGCACAGGATGACTACCGGCCGGTGTAAGAATCGGCTTTTATCATTTAAGTGGTTGCACGAGCAAACCGCGAACAGTAGGAGTAGTAGAAAATGGCTGAAGGAACAGTAAAGTGGTTTAATGATTCAAAGGGTTTTGGTTTTATTGAGCAGGATGGTGGTCCGGATGTATTCGTTCATCATTCAGCAATTCAAGCTGAAGGCTTCAAATCTCTGGAAGAAGGTGCACGGGTTACTTTTGACGTAGTTGACGGTGCCAAAGGACCTGCAGCAGAGAATGTTGTTCAGCAGTAAGCACAGATTTTGATCTTTGCAAAGACTCCGCAATTTGCGGGGTCTTTTTTTTTGGCAGGTAGTCTTTCTGTCGACTCCTTTCCGCTGTTGTTCAGTCTTTGAGTCACTACGCGGTTATCAAACATTAACAGGAGGGATATCTTGGCCAGAAAACCAAATTATTCATACGAAAAACGTCAGAAAGAACTCGCTAAAAAGAAGAAAAAAGAAGAAAAACGTCTCCGTAAACTTGAGAAAAAGAATAAACTGAGTGAAGAAGCGGAGAAGGATTTAACTTCCGATTCTGAATAAAATTCTTTTAATCGCCGCACATCTTTAGTTCTTGTTTTTTATCTATCTTGGGGCGCATATTCCCCTTGGGCGAAAACATTGTTGAGACCTTGTCCGCTTATGGCGGGACAGTTCATGAAACGGGATTGGAGCTGATCTTCGTTTAGAGGTTTTATAGAGACAAAACCTGCTCCAACATGTCATCGATCACCTGTAGACCTCCTTTCCAAAAATCATGATTGTTTAAATCAATAGCAAAAGGTTTGAGTAATTCCTCGGGCGATTTGCTGCCGCCCTGGGCAAGTAGGTTGATGTATTCAGGTACGAACTTTTTCCCTGTCTGCTTGTATTGCTGATAAAGAGCCAGCACGAGCAGTTCGCCAAAGGCATACGAGTAGACATAACCTGGAGTATGCAGAAAGTGGGGGATATAGGCCCACCAGATCCTGTAGTGGTCATCGAGTGTAACACTGTCACCAAACATCGCCTTCTGGCTCTTCATCCACAGGTTCGAGAGATCGTCCTGTGACAGTTCACCTCTGGTTCGCCTGCCATTGTGGATCATGTTTTCAAATCTGTTCATGGATATCTGGCGAAAAACCGTAGCAAAGACTGATTCCAGTTTTTGACAGATAAACGCACGCTTTTGCCCGGGATCAGCAAGCATTTCAAGCTGATTGTGAAAGATCAGAAGTTCTGCAAAAACAGATGCGGTTTCCGCCAGTACCAGCGGAGTGTCACTATTAAAATACCCTTTCTCTTTTGCCAGATATTGATGTACCCCGTGCCCCAGTTCATGGGCGACTGTTGAGACATCTCGAATATTTCCTGTGTAATTAACCAGTATATACGGATGGGCGTCCGGCACTGCAGGATGGGCAAAGGCACCTCCCTGCTTGCCCTCCATGATGGGCGCGTGGATCCAGTTATTGTCAAAAAACAGGGCTGCAATATCAGCCATTTCTGGAGAGAATGCGCGGAATCCGTCAAGTACTGTTGCTTTGCATTCCTGCCAGGGAATGAGTTTGTCCGGCAGCGAGGGTAGCGGCGCATACCTGTCGTAATCGTGGAGTGTGCTGACACCCAGTAATTCCTTCTTAAAATGATAATAGCGCGATACTATATCAAAGCGTTTGGTTGTGCAGCTGATCAGGGCCTCTACAGTTGTGTCATTGAGCTCATTGGACAGGTTACGGGTACTTATCCAGCTTTGATAGTC
>JALXCX010000337.1 GCA_026990725.1 Desulfobulbaceae bacterium | reverse complement strand
AGACGCTTGTCCTTGAAAAAGGCTATGTGACGGTGGAAAATATCCACCGCGACTACCCTCAACTTGACATAATTGAGGTCCCGACAACACTTGCAGCCTTGGAGGCTGTTTCCTTTGGACATGCAGATGCTTACGTGGGCAGCCTGCTTGTTGGCAGTTATATTATTGATCATGAAGGGCTGACAAACATTAAAGTGGCCGCACCCACCCCGTATAGAATCCAGCTTTCAATAGGAGTCCGTAAGGATTGGCCAAGACTAATTCCTCTCTTGAACAGGGTGGTAGACAGTCTGACAGAAGCCGATCATGCCGCAATCCGGCACGATTGGCTCACGGTCCGTTATGATAAACGAACAGATTATAGCCTTGTCAGGAAGGTACTGGGAGTGGCCGTCCTCGCATTTTTGCTTGTCCTGATTCGTAATAGAGAACTTCTACGCCGCAAAGAACAGCTTGAGGCAAGTGAAAAACAATTCAAGATGTTGATTAATGCACTGCCCATTGCCCTGCTTGTTGTGGATTATAAAGGTAATATTATTTTTGATAATGCACAGGCCGGCCGGGAACTGGGGAACAATCAAAGTCTTGTCGGGAGAAATTCTGAAGAATTCTACGCGAGTTCGGATGATCGGGTTGGCATTCTCGCGTTGATAGCTGAAAAAGAACAGGTTTTGAATAAACATGTTAAATTTCGCATAGATTCAGGAAAACTCATTGATTGCCTTCTTTCTGTTTTACCGATTCGTTTTGATGATCAGGACGTGCTGCTGGCAGTGACAGTCAATGTAACCCATCGGGTCAAAATGGAAGAAGCTCTTGCAAGGGCCAAGAAACATGCGGAAGAGGCCGATCATTTGAAGTCTGCTTTTCTTGCCTCAATGTCGCATGAACTACGAACCCCGCTGAATTCCATCATTGGTTTTACCGGCATTTTGCTCCAGAAGCTGGCCGGGCCATTAAATGATGAGCAAAACAAACAACTCTCAATGGTTCGGGGCAGCGCCCGCCATTTGCTGGCCCTTATTAATGATGTGTTGGATATTTCGAAAATTGAGGCTGGTGAGCTTGAAATCCATCCTGAAGAATATAATTTTCGGGAATCTCTGGAAAAAATTGTTCAAACCATGAAGCCTCTTGCTGGGGAAAAGGGTTTGGTTTTATCATGGGATATTGACCCGGGAATTGACCGTATTTACAGTGATCGCAGGAGAATAGAACAGATTTTGCTCAATCTGATTGCCAATGGAATTAAGTTCACGGAAACGGGTTCTGTAAACATACTTTGCCGGAGTGATACTCCATTTATACGGATAGAAGTCAGGGATACCGGACCCGGAATCAAACCCCATGACATGGATAAACTTTTCCGTACATTTCAGCAGATTGATTCAGGGCTGAACCGTCGATATGAAGGAACAGGGTTAGGTCTCTCCATCAGCAGGAAATTAGCGGAAAGACTGGGGGGCTATATTCAGGCTGAAAGCACGTGGGGAGAGGGGAGTACGTTTATCTTTCGTTTTCCTGTCTTACAACCGGAAAGCAAAGGAGGGGCAGAAAATGGAACCGGTCATGAAACCTGATATTCTTATCATTGAAGACAACGAGCAGAATATGTATCTGCTGACCTTTCTTCTGGAAAAAAATGGTTACAGTGTAATCCAGGCTGAAGATGGAATCTGCGGCCTGGCGGCTGCAAATGCCCACAAACCATTGGTCATCATTCTGGATATACAGCTCCCTGGAATGAATGGATATGAGGTGTCCAGAAGATTAAAAAATAATACTGTTCTTGCGCACATCCCCCTGATAGCGGTGACTTCATATGCCATGCCGGGTGATCGGGAAAAGGCAATGGCCGCGGGGTGCACCGGGTATATCGAAAAACCAATTGATCCGGAAACATTTATCAGAGATTTTCAGTCATTTTTGCCAGATAACTTCGTCAGGAAAGGGTAAGAAATGGACACTATTCTCATAGTTGATGATAACAGGCAGAATCTGTATATGCTTCAGTCTCTTTTATCCGGCAACGGCTATACGGTCATGAAAGCCGTCAATGGCGAAGATGCTCTACGGGTCGCCCGTGAAACTCCTCCTCAACTTATTATAAGTGATATACTGATGCCGGTCATGGACGGTTTTACTCTGTGTAAAAAATGGCAGGCTGACGAGAGTCTTTGCCGGATTCCGTTTGTTTTCTACACGGCTACATATACAGAACCTCAAGACAGAGAGCTGGCACTGAACCTTGGAGCGGTTCGTTTTATCGTGAAACCGGAAGAGCCTGATCGATTTGTTGAAATTATTCACAACGTAATTGCAGACCAACAGGATGCAAAGCTTCCCCGGGGGAAGTGCCTGCCTGTCGAGAACGGAAGCTATCTTAAGGAATATAATGAACGGCTGATCCATAAACTTGAACAGAAAATGATGGCACTTGAGCATGAAATTGCTGAACGAAAACGTTCTGAGCAGGCCCTGCGGGAGAGTGAAGAAAAATACCGACTGTTAGTAGATAATGCCAACGAGGCTATTTTTGTTATTCAGGATCAGCATTTTACGTTTGTCAATTCCCGCGTTGAAGAGGTGCTCGGTTATTCTTTTGAAGAGATCAAAGACATCCCTTTTTATAAGTTCGTTCACCCGAAGGATCGTAATATTATTGTTGAGAGGCATGAGAGAAGAATTCAGGGCAAAGAAGTGCTCAGCACCTCGTCTTTCAGGATTATAAACAGGCAGGGCGATCAGCTCTGGCTGCATTTAAATTCCATTCGTATTTCCTGGCAAGGGGCTCCTGCGACCCTGAATTTTGCCAGGGACATTACCCGGGAAAAGAATTATGAAAAACAGTTGCTGTGTTCCCAGAAACTAGAAGCCATGGGGGCTCTTGCCGGGGGAATCGCGCATGATTTTAATAACATTTTAGCTGTAATAATTGGTTTTAGTGAAATAGCACGAACCGAATTGCCCCCTGGCAGCAAAATAGGCGGAGATATAGATAGTATTATTATTGCCGCCAAAAGAGGGGCCGAGCTGATTGAACAGATCCTGGCCTTCAGCCGTCAGGAGGCAGACCAGTTTAAGGCACTCAAACTTCAGGATGTGATCCGGGAAGTTATTCTGTTGCTGCGGGCCTCTCTACCTTCAACAATAGAATTGAAGGTCGAGGCGGCAGACAGCGTCAGGCCGATTCTGGCCGATTCTTCGCAGATGCATCAGGTACTCATGAATCTCTGTACCAATGCCAGATATGCTATTGCTGGGCAGCCGGGCGTTATAAGCATAAGGCTTAGCGAACAGAGAGTGACAAAGCACGTCTCTGTTCGTGATTGCCCCGGCCTGGCTCCGGGGAACTATCTTGTTTTAACGGTGAGTGACACAGGATGCGGTATGGACGAAGCGACGCAGGCCAGAATCTTTGATCCTTTTTTCACCACAAAGGAAAAAGGACAGGGAAGCGGTCTTGGTCTGTCAGTTGCCCATAGTATTATCAGACACCATAAAGGGGAAATTGTTGTGGACAGCAAGGCTGGTGAGGGCACACGTTTTCGAGTCTACCTGCCCGTGCTTGAGGAATCTGCCACAGGAGATTTGGTGCGGAAATCGCCTGGGGAGAAGAAAATGCCGCAGGGACGGGGGGAGAAAATACTTCTGGTTGATGATGAAGAGCTTGTCGTCAGTATGATGGAACAAATGCTGGACAGGATGGGCTACAGGGTAACGAGCTGCACCGGCAGCCTTGCCGGATTGGAGGTGTTGAACAATCAGCCAGGTTATTTTGATTTGCTTATAACCGATATGACCATGCCGGAGATGACCGGGGCGGATCTGGCCCGGGAAGCCCTGGCCCTGTATCCGAAAATGCGGGTGATTCTCTGTACCGGTTTCAGTGAGGCAATGGATGAATCCGCGGCCCGTTCAATTGGTATACATTCCTTTTTGCAAAAACCTGTTTCCATGAAAAGTCTTGCTGCGGTTGTGCGGGAAGTTCTTGATCAACAATGAAGAGTCTACAAATTTTATAAAAAAGCAGACGTGTTTATCTTCTGATGATCAAGATGACGGCGCCGACAATGAGTGAAGCCCCAAGATAGCCGGTCAGGCTGAGGACTTCTCCCCACCAGTACCAGGCGGCAAGGCTTGCAACGACAGGCTCCAGGGTGGCAACAAGAGATGCCCGCCCCGCCTCAATGTATTTCAGCCCGGTATAATAAAAATGATAGGCACCGTACGTAGAAAAAACGGAAAGACCAAGAAGTGAGAGCCAGGCAAGAGGAGTTTTTTCGGCAAAAGTAACCCAGGGAAGCAAAAGAAGGGCACCTGGCAGGAGTGAGTAGAAAAAAAGGACTGCAGACGAGTATTTTTCCGAGAAGAATTTGCCCAGTATATAATACAGGGAGTAACACTAGTGTCCGGTAATTATTCAAATAATTTTAGCTGGTTATGAGAGGCAGGAATACTCTGACTGCAATCTCTTTCCGTAATCAGTTGATAAATTGGAACTTTTTCGAAAACAGTGACGCTGAGA
>JALXCX010000336.1 GCA_026990725.1 Desulfobulbaceae bacterium | reverse complement strand
TACACCAGTTATAATGCCCATTTCGGTCGTTACTCCAGGCAGGAGGGACAATACCGGGAAGATTATGTTGTTTGCCCTGATTATACTGGGCGACAGCCTTGTCGGCGTAATTGTTGCAGAACTGCTGCTTGTCAGCACCCAATCCATCTACTGGCGAGATGAGCAACACAATCAATAGCATTGCTAAAGTACTCACTACATTTTTCATTTCTGTATCCTCCTTTACAGTATCATTTTCTTAGCTCTTCTTAGCTGATTGGTACAACATTTATTTATCTTCAATGGTTTTGATTGATAGAACATTTTTGACAAGATCCTGTACGTTTATATTGTAGGTAAAATAGCCTTTCTCAAGTGGCGTTTCACCAAAATAATCAATTGGTGTCAACCTGAAAACCTGGCTATTTATTGCCAGTCGAACAGAATTATAGCGATACGCCTTCTTGAAAAATCTATATTCTGTTACCTGACCGGATTTCAAGTCTCCCAAAAACTTTTCTCCAACAAGCAGCAACTCATAATCATAAGGAGAAGTGTTCTTTATTCTAATACATACTCCTTTTACTTCTTTTTCAGGTGCAACATGCTGGCACTTATCATTCTTATGAATGTATTTTTCCAAATATGCCTGACGCATTGCACTTTCACTGTTTGCAACATTTTCCGGTGCGGTCATGCACCAGTTGAAATGGCAGTCTCGATCATTGCTCCAGACGGGAGGGACGATGCCGGTAAGACTATGTTGTTTGCCAAGGTTATACTGGGTGACAGCCCTGTCGGCATAGATTGCGCAAAATTGCTCTTTGGTGTTTGCCAGCCCACTGGTTACAGCCGCAGAAAGCATAAAAAGAAAAATCATGACAGCTCCGATTGCCTTTTTCATGATTCCGTCTCCTTAAAAAATGTCCTCATCTTGTGGTTTAGCCTGCGATTCAAATATACTGTGAGGCCAAAGGTACAATATATTCATATTACCAATACCCTTGAATACTCAGACGATAACAGACGACTGGATACATATGAGGTACAGATTGAGAAAAAACAGGTTGGTTATCTTCGCAATCTTGCTTCTCCCCATAACCGGTCGCTGTACAATACCAAAAATCAGGTGCTGGAAGCAATTTTTCACTACATTTACCCCATCTCCAGGTGACTCACCCTCCATTTGTGCAGGATCCTATATCAGTCCCGCCGCAATGGCTTCCTGTATACTCAGCATCTATTTCCATGACCTGATCGGCAGGCAAAATGCTTGACATACTGAAAAGGCTCCTGAAGCGTTTCTCGTCGCCTGTAACGATAATCACAGCTTGGTTTATTTTCCGGATAAATGGTCGAAACAATGCACTAATTTCTACTCCTGCCCGTGCTGTAATTACTGGTCACGTGACGATGGACGATGTGACAAAAAGAGCCTGTTGATCTCTAACTACCTCAATACAGGTAGGCCCAATATCGGGCTGCACTTGCTACTGGTGGTTGTCGGGGCCGGGGTGAAGATACCAAACCGAAGCGGTCCAGCGGCCATGTTTTTTGAAGTATTTCTACAGGATCAGTTGACAGTTATTTCTGTTTTCCCCGGCATTCCTGGTTAACCGGACGTTCAGGATGCTTGTGTGCTGCTGTGTCTTATTCTCTCTCCTTCTTTTTCATAAAATTAATTACAACGGGCCACAATAATGCATGCAGCCCATGTGAATTTTTCCTTTAACAAGACAAATTCAATCCTTTTTCGGCTTTGCGGCAATCAACCCGACAAGTCCGATGCCGAAAAGCAGTAGAGTGGCGGGTTCCGGGACAGGCGCTGCCGTTGCTGCTCCTACGGTAAAGCCATGGTGATATTCAGCATCTGGATTGTCCCAGGAAATAGAGGTTACTGCCCCACTGAACTGGATAACCCCGCATCCCTCATAACCGGAGAGGGTCGTGCCGTTAATGACAAAGGAGCCATCACCCCAGGGGCCCTGACCTTCACTTAACATCGTAAACGATTGATCAAAGGCATATCTGACTTCTTGGTTAACCCGTCCAACGCTATAAAGGGCAAATACCGGATCCATAACTGCCTGAGAAAAGGTGAGTATATTTCCTGTACTGACAGTACTCATGGAAATACCCGTGACAGGAGCATTATCTACCACGCTGTTATTGGTGTAGGGCGCTGGAGTACCTTCCCACCAATACCCTGCCTGAGAAATCCATTCGGCGTTTCCGCTATAGGTAACATCAATGGTATTGCCATTCTGGGTCATACTTCCCACGGCCCCTGTGTTTGTCAGTTCCCAGCTGGACCAGCTGATTGGAGCAGCATAGGCCACCATCGAGTACAAAAAACATGCCAAAGTAAAAGCAACTAATCTTTTTTTCATGATAAAACCCTCCCTTTGGTTGTTATGAGGTTTTTGCGAATCGAAACCACTGCTAAAACCCCCCATTGTTATATGCAGCGTACCAGAGACATGGGTACATATGAGGTACAGATTGAGAAAAAAGTAAAGATTTGGTATATTTTTTAAAATTTTTTGATTGCGTTATTTTTTTGGACTGGAGACTGTCTCAGTGAAAAATGCCCGATTCACCCTTGTGGAGCCCTCAGGGGCATCTTCCGCCCCTCGCCCGTAATCTCGCCCAAGACGCGGCTGCCGGAACAGGGTGATCGTATTCTTGAGCGAAAACGACTGCTGGACGAGCTGACAGCGTCTGCCGGCAAAGGGCATGTCTGGATAAACGGTCCGCCCGGAGCCGGAAAAACCGTGTTGGCCGCAGGTTATGCCAGGCAGGTTGCCATGCCGGCCTTCTGGTATGACCTTGATCCTCTTGACGCCGACCTCGTTTCCTTTTTTTCCACCCTGCCCCAGGCCTTCATTCCCCGTTTTCCAGACATAGCCGATGGCTGCGACCTGCCCGAACTCAGCCCTGAAGACATGCTGGCCCTGCCTGTTTTTGCCCGCAGATTTTTCCGCAGCCTCTTCCTGTCCATGCCGGGGAAATGGTTGCTTGTTCTGGATAATTTTCAGGAAATACCGGAACAGTCACCTCTTGTTCATCTGCTGCAGATATGCCTGGGGGAAATCCCGGTTGCCTGCCGGGCCATTATTTTAAGCAGAAAACCCCCTCCGGCGGTTTTTTCCAGAATGCGGATGGAAGGGAAAATTCAGGTCATTGATCCGGCCCCCCTTCGTTTCACTCCCGCAGAGATCGGCAAGGTCATGAGTCTGCACGGCATCACCGGGGAACAGGAAAACTGCATCCACTATCTCCACAAAACCACCGCCGGCTGGGCTGCCGGGTTGACCCTACTTTTGCAAGAGCAAAACCGGGAAATCTGCTCCCGGGATCAAGCCGAAGAATTCGATCATCAGGAACTCTTTGACTATTTTACCGGCGTTATTTTTGAGGGCCTTAGGGAACAGGAAAAAGATAGACTGATACTGGCTGCCCAGTTTCCTGAAATTCAGCCGGGACTTCTTGACAGGCTGCAAAAAACCGATAGCGGCAGAGCCTACTTTCTCCGCCTCAGCCAGGAAAATTTCTTTACCTACAGACTGGACAACCAGGGTGAATTGTTTCAGCTTCACCCTCTGTTCAGGCAATTCCTCCGGCAAAAGGCCAGGGCCGTTATGCCCGCCGCGGTACTCACCCCTCTTCTGGAGCAGGCAGCGAACTCCTTTGCAGCCGACAATCGTCAAACCGAGGCAGTTGATCTGCTCATTCAGGCCAAAAGCTGGAACAGGGCTGCAGAGCATATCAGGAAAAACGGCGCGGTCATGCTCGACCAGGGCAGATTCAAAACCCTGCTTCGCTGGCAGCAGGCCCTGCCCCAACACATTGTTGGGGAAAATCCATGGCTTCTCTTTTTCTTCGGCGTTGCGACCACGGCCTTTGATCCCCTGCAGGCCATTGAAATCTTGAAAAAAAGCTTTTCACTTTTTCAAAAGGAAAATGAGACCACCGGTTCGCTCCTTGCCTGCTGCTCGTTGACCAACTCTATCATCAACCATCTCTCCGAACTGCCGGCCCTTGACCCCTGGCTGGATTACCTGGAAGAGCAGCTTGATCCCCGGACCCTGCCCGATGATGGTTCTTTTACAAACAGCACCATGGCTGCTGCCATTGCCAGGGCCCTGGTTCTGCGCCGCCCTGACCATCCTGACCTCGAGCTCTGGCTGCAGCGTATTGTCCGCCGGGGCGGTATGCATCCGGCCCTTATCACCCATTACCTGTGGACAGGCAGGTTCCCGGAAGCCCGGGCCGCCCTTGACAATATTTACGCGCATCGGGACCAGATCGGATCAAAGCTGCTGTTGTCCGCCATCAAGGCCATGGAGGTGCAGTATTACCTGATCATGTGTGAGCCGGACAAGTGTATCAGGGTGATTGAAGAATCACTGCAGATGATGGAGGAGACCGGTATCCGGGTATGGGAGGTGCATTTTTTTATTCTCGGCGCCGGCTGCTGTCTGAACTGCGGCAGAAAAAAAGAGGCGGCCGGTTACCTGCACCTGATGGAACAGCATATCGACCGTGCCCGGCTGCTTGAGCGCAGTTATTACC
>JALXCX010000335.1 GCA_026990725.1 Desulfobulbaceae bacterium | reverse complement strand
GAGAACGGACAACAAATCCGCCTGGTCGAGTTTACCGGCAAACTTGTTGAACCTGACTGGTGCAGAAAAGGACATATCGGCTACGTGCTCAGCGGTGAGATGGAAATAGATTTTAACGGAACCACCGTAACCTATCAAAAAGGAGACGGCATTTTCATCCCACCTGGTGAAGAGCACAAACACATGGTGACTGCAGTTCAGGAGTTGGTACAACTCATATTGATTGAACAGACCTGATCGGACAAGGTCGCAATTCCCTGCTGTTACCCTGTCCCCAACCTTTCCACAGAGACGCAAGAACAAAAAAGAGAATATAGCAAATGTCTGAAAAAACCTGCGTTGCCAAATCCACTCTGTACATAGCTGTGGCCGTTTCCCTGCTGGCCGGCTTTCTTGCAGGGGTTGTCTACACCATTTACAATGCCCCGGCAAAAGTTGAACAGGCACAGACTCAGGCCCCTGGAAGCAGGCAGGCGGCAAGAATAACCCAGCTTGAAAAACTCACAAAACAGCATCCTGACGACGCAGAATCGTGGACGAACCTGGGCCATGCCTATTTTGACGCCAATCAGTGTACTCAGGCGATCACGGCATATAATAAATCCCTTGATATTCGACCGGGAAACGCTGATCTGTTGACAGATCTCGGGGTCATGTACAGACGAAACCACCAACCCCAAAAAGCGATAGAAGCCTTTAACCGGGCCATAAAAGAAAACCCCCAACACGAACAGGCACGTTTTAACAAAGGCGTTATTCTACTTAATGATCTGCATGATCCGGCCGGCGCTGTGCGGGTATGGGAGGGGCTTCTACAGCTTAATCCACAAGTCAGACTACCTTCCGGACCCCCTTTAACCGAATTGATTCAGAAGATAAAGAAGCAACAGAAAAAATAGACTGCCCCGCCGCAGGTGGAGGGCTGGTGTTTGTATAGCTTGTGTAAATTGTTTGGTCCTGATAATAAGAAAAATTATCAGTTTTTACAGATCAACTAGTTTCCTTCTTGACAGTGGTTTTCAAGGTTTATATACTCTAGCGTTATTCTCACATAAAATAATACCGGGGCAAACCCGGCGCGCGGGATTCCGGGCGACAAACCGAAGGAAGGGATATCCGATGAGCAAAATCACAGGTTCGCAGGCCATCATCAAATGCCTGCAGGAAGAAGGGGTTGATACCATTTTTGGTTTTCCGGGCGGTGCCGTTATCGATCTGTATGACGAGTTAATGGATTCAGATATTCATGATCTGCTCGTACGTCACGAACAGGGAGCAGTCCACGCAGCTGATGGATACGCCCGTGCCACCGGAAAAGTCGGAGTGGCCCTGCTGACTTCCGGCCCGGGGGCGACCAATGGCGTCACAGCCATTGCCACGGCCTATATGGACTCCATTCCTCTGGTTATTCTTACCGGCCAGGTCCCAAGAGCCCTGATCGGTAACGATGCCTTCCAGGAAGTCGACATAGTCGGTATCACCCGCCCCTGCACGAAACACAACTACCTGGTCAATGATCCAGATGAGCTTGTTTCAACGATTCGGGAAGCCTTTTACCTGGCCTCAACCGGACGCCCCGGCCCGGTACTAATTGATCTACCCAAAGATGTTGTTGCCTCAAAGATGTCTTTTCCAGAGAAAAAAGCCATTAAGATGAAAACCTATCAACCCAACCTTGAGCCTCATCCAGGGCAGGTAGCCAAAGCGTGCAAAGCATTTTTAAAGGCCAAACGACCGGTTCTGTATATTGGCGGCGGCGTAATACTCTCCAATGCGAGCAAAGAGTTAACCGAACTTGCAGAAAAAACTCAGACCCCGGTAACCATGACCCTTATGGGGCTTGGCGGTTTCCCCGGAACTAACCCGCTCTCCATGGGCATGCTGGGCATGCACGGCTCATACGCTTCAAACATGATGGTTGCCAAGAGTGATCTTCTTATTGCGGTTGGCGCCCGTTTTGATGACCGCGTTACCGGCCGCCTGGATGCCTTTGCTCCCCATGCAAAAATTATTCACATTGATATCGACCCCACATCAATTTCCAAAAATGTTGAGGTTGATATTCCTATTGTTGCAGACTGTAAACACGCACTCCGGGCCATGAACTCCTGGTTTGATGACAGCAAAGACTTCGACGCCTCAGCCATGGCCGAAAAACACCAGCCCTGGCTTGAGCAGGTGAACGAATGGAATGACAAACATCCGCTGTCCTATCAGGACGAAGGTGATATCATCAAACCGCAGTTTGTCATTGAGACCATGAACCGGCTGACTGGTGGTGATGCTATTATTACAACTGAAGTTGGCCAGAACCAGATGTGGGCAGCTCAATTCTATAAATTTAACGACCCCCGCACCCTGCTTACTTCGGGTGGTCTCGGCACCATGGGCTACGGCTTACCAGCAGCGATTGGCGCGAAGATGGCCTTCCCTGACAAAACAGTCATCGATGTGGCCGGAGACGGTTCCATCCAGATGAATATTCAGGAACTTGCCACCGCCAAACAGTATGGCGCCAAGGTCAAGGTAGCCATTCTCAACAACAATTACCTGGGCATGGTTCGTCAATGGCAGGAACTGTTTTATAACCGGCGCTATTCGGCAACGGTCATGGAGGTAACTCCAGACTTTGTTGAACTTGCCAAAGCCTATGGCGCTGTCGGTTTGAGGGCAAAAACAAAAGATGAGGTCGAGCCTGTTATAAAAGAGGCGCTTGAAACCGACAATGTCGTTATCATGGATTTTGCAATCAGCCGAGAAGAAGGTGTCTTCCCGATGGTTCCGGCCGGTAAGGCAACCACGGAAATGCTGCTTGTTTAAGAGCAGCACTGTCAAGCAAACAATGCCGCAGGCAGAACCTTATCTCCTGGCTGTGGCATGATCAAACACATTTAAGGAACTATCGAACAGGAACAGACCAATGAAACATACACTTTCCGTTTTACTTCAAAATAAACCAGGTGCTCTCTCCCGGGTGACAGGTCTTTTCAGCGGCCGCGGCTTTAATATTGAAAGCCTTTGCGTGGCCGAGACCCTGGACCCTAAAGTCTCCTGCATGACACTGGTAACCCATGGCGACGACGGTATCATCGAACAAATCACCAAACAACTGCATAAACTCATTGACGTTATAAAGGTCACCGATGTAAGTGAAGGTGAATTTGTTGAGCGTGAGATGGTGCTTATAAGGGTAAAAGCGGAGAATACAACCCGGGCAGAGGTCTTGCGGGTTATTGATATTTTCCGAGGAAAAGTTGTCGATGTTAGCCCTGCTTCCTATTCCGTGGAAATCACAGGCTCCGAATCAAAGGTTAATGCCGTTATTGATATATTACGCCCCATTGGTATCAAAGAAATAATCCGTACCGGGACCATTGCCATGGCCAGAGCTCCAAAAAAATAGCTTCCTGAGCAACAGCGAACCAGATACATTACCCAAGAGGTATAGCCCGCTCGGCCATGCCTCTTTCTTTTGCCTCATAATCGAGCAGGATTACATGAAAAAACCAGGTCTCCCTATTGCCAGAGAAGGCTATCCTTTTATTCTGTTCTCAGCTTTTGCCACATTTATATGCAGTCTGCTGCAATGGGAGATTGCCGCATCAACAGGCTTACTCATAACAGCCTTTGTCACGGCCTTTTTTCGTGATCCGTCCCGAGTCACCCCTGAAGATGAAAGCGCCATTATTTGCCCGGCAGATGGCAAAGTCCTCTTTGTCGAGGAAACATTTGACGACCGTTTCCTCAAACAGCAGGTTATCAAAATATCAATTTTCATGAACGTTTTTAATGTCCATGTCAACCGGATACCTTTTTCAGGAGCTGTGGAAGAAACGCTGTTTAAACCGGGTAAATTTTATTCCGCAGATAAAGACAAGGCTACACTGCACAATGAATACTGTGCCGTTACCATCTCAACACCAACTGGCCGGAAGTATACAGTTGTTCAGATTGCCGGGCTGATAGCCCGCCGCATTGTCTGCTGGGCGGAAAAAGGTGATATGGTTCAATCAGGTCAAAGATATGGGCTCATAAGATTTGGCTCCCGGGTGGACCTGTACCTGCCGGTGGAGACAACAGTCTCTGTCAAAAAAGGAGAAAAAGTAAAGGCCGGCGAGACTATTCTCGGCAATCTCCGGCAGTAGACCATTTCTTTCTCTGTGGGAAAGGGGCAAACAATGCCCTGTACCCAATCTCCCCCTCTTCACTCCATAGCTTGAACTTTCAACACAAATACTCTCAGCTGTCCCAGAAAACATCATTTCTCCTTCAATACCGATAATTCATCAGACCGATATATCCTAAAACCTGGTGTATCCCGGGAACAAGTTCTTCATAGTATGAATTCCGTAGTGCCCCCTCCGGCAAACTTTTTCACAGAGTAAAAGGTCAACCGACAGAAGCGTTACAGTAAATGAACAACAACCACTTTGGGTCAATCCGAAACTCTCAAAAGGAACCGTGTGCAATAGATAATGATTCCGCGGTTATGACCTCTTAGCAATTCTTTCCTTATCAGATCCCCTTAGTTCAGGGGGGGATCTGATAAGGAAAGA